>NZ_JBBCBO010000009.1:0-215371 GCF_037203865.1 Variovorax sp. CCNWLW186
GCTTCGCTCAAACAGCTGCGGCCCTGATCCCGCCTCCATCTGCGCTCCTCGGCGCATACAGAAGGGGTGGGAGCGGGTGGCCTTCGCTCTCGCTCGGCCCCAATGCCGACAGCCAATATCGACAGCCAACTCAATGCCAACCACTGCGGCGCGCAGCGCCGCAGTGGCCTGGTGGCCGAGCGAAGCAAAGGCCCGGATGAGCTGCACTCCCCTCTGTATGCGCCGAGGAGCGGAGGGTTTTGCGGATCAGGGCCGCAGCTGTTTGAGCGCAGCGAGTTCTGCGGAACCCGCGAAACACGAGCACCGCAGGTTGCCCCGTAGCGAAGCGCAGGGGTCGCAGACAGTGGGGTCGCCTTTTCTTTGCTTACTTTCTTTTGGCGAAGCAAAAGAAAGTGAGTCCGCCGCCGGGCGGAATCCCGGCCCCGGAATCTAAATCACGCCCCCAACCAATGCACACTAAAAAGCCTCTCAGGATCCGTCCAAACCGCCAACGGCCGGAACCCCGCCTTCACAGCCAGCGCCCGCAGTCCATCCACAGTGAACTTATGCGAGTACTCGGTATGAATAGTCTCCCCTTCCTCGAACCCAAACCGCTCACCGTGCAGTGAAACAGCCTGAGCCCGACGGCTCACCAAGTGCATCTCGATCCGCTGTCTCGGCGCGTTGTAGAACGCCGAATGCGCAAAGCCATCCAGATCAAAATCGGCATCGAGCTCGGCATTGGCGCGCCGCAGCAAATTCAGGTTGAACGCAGCCGTCACCCCTTGCGCATCGTTGTAAGCAGCATGCAACCGAGCCGGGTCCTTCACCAGGTCGACGCCGATCAGCAGCCCGCCCCCTCGCAGCATCCGCGCGGCAAGCTGCAGAAACGCCAGCGCCTCCTCAGGCTCGAAATTCCCGATCGTCGACCCCGGAAAAAACCCCACGCGCTTGCCCGCGCCGGGCATCGGCGCAGGCAGCACCAACGGCATGGTGTAGTCCGCCGCAATCGGCTGCACCACCAGTTCGGGGTAGTCGGCCTTCAGCCGCGCGGCGGCGGCCTGCAGGTGTTCGCCCGAAATGTCGATGGGTAAATAGCGCTTGGGCGCCTCGAGCGCATCCAGCAGCAGCCGCACCTTGGTAAGGGAGCCGGCACCGAACTCCACGATTTCGGCACCGGGGCCGATCTGCTCGGCAATCTCGCCGGCGCATTCGCCGAGGATGCGCAACTCGGTTCGCGTGGGGTAGTACTCGGGCAATTCGCAGATGCGGTCGAACAGCTGCGAACCGGCCGCGTCGTAAAAAAACTTGGGCGAAATGCTGCGCGGCTTGCGCGCAAGGCCCGCCAGCATCGCGCGGCCGAATTCGCAGAGCGGCGGCTCACTCGTTGCCGCTGCGGCGGTGGCCGGCGCCGCAGGCTGGCGCTGCTGCTGTGCGGCGGCGAACGAGAAGGAGGACGAGGATGTTGGATTGCGCATGATTCAGACGTCTTTCGCGAGCCTTAGCCCCGAGAACTGCCAGCGCGCCGCCGGCGGAAAAAAGTTGCGGTAGCTGGGCCGCGTGTGCCCGGCCGGGGTGGCCACGCTGCCACCGCGCAACACCAGTTGACCCACCATGAACTTGCCGTTGTATTCGGCGGCAATGCCGGGCATGGGCCTGAAGCCGGGATACGGGTCGTACGACGAACGCGTCCACTGCCAGACGTGGCCGGTCATCTGCGAGATGCCGGGCGCGTCGAAGGCGGCCTCCCATTCGAACTCGGTGGGCAGCCGCGCGCCGGCCCATTCAGCATACGCGGCGGCTTCATAAAAACTCAGCTGCGAGACGGGCGCATCGGCTTCCATGGACCGAACGCCGTGCAGGCCGAACACTTGCCAGCCGCTTTGGTGCTGCTGCGGGCCGAGCCGCGGATCGTCGGGCGCGAGCCAGTAGGCCGGATGCTGCCAGCCCTGCGCCTGCACCGCGGCCCAGCCGTCGGACAGCCAGAGCTCGGGCCGCTTGTAGCCGCCGTCGGCAATGAACTGGGCGTAGTCGCCGCAATTCACCAGCCGGTCGGCGATGGCATAGGGCTGCAGCAGCGCGGCGTGGCGCGGCGTTTCGTTGTCGAAGGCAAAACCCAGCTGCGACGCTTCATGGCCGACCTGGACCACCCCGCCCGCCTGCGGCAGCCAGCGCATGGGCGGCGGCACCGCGGCCAGCCGCAATGCGGGGCCCGCCGCCGGCTTGTAGGCCGGCAGCAGCGGGTTGCATGACAGGGCATGAAGAATGTCGGTGAGCAGAAGTTCCTGATGCTGCTGCTCGTGGTTGAGGCCCAGCGTGACGATGGGCTCGATGGCGGCCCAGTCCTGTTCGCCGATGTCGCGGTCGAGCAAGGCGAGCACCGCCTCGTCGACATGGCTGCGATAGGCATGCACCTCGTCCACCGAGGGGCGCGTGAGCAGCCCCCGCTGCGGCCGCGGGTGGCGCGGGCCGAGCGCCTCGTAGTACGAGTTGAAAAGGTAGTGAAAGCGCACGTCGAAGGGCCGGTAGCCCGCGGCGTGAGGCTGGAGCAGCACGGTCTCGAAGAACCACGTGGTGTGCGCAAGATGCCACTTGGTGGGGCTTGCATCAGGCATCGACTGGATGCACTGGTCTTCGGCGGACAGCGGCGCGGCGAGCGCCAGGCTGGCAGCTCGCACTTCGCGGAACTTGTCGCGCAATGCGCTCGCCGCCTGGGTGATCGGCCGGGAAAGCGTCATGGAGTCTCCAGTCGGGTCAGCCGCTCGTTGTAGCCGATTCGTATTGCCGCAGCACGTAGGACAAGTTCTCGCCCTGGCTCTCTTGCGGCGGGGGCGTCAAATCGGTGGGGGCAGCCACTTTGGCACAAGACGCGCCGGCGTGCAGGGCGGCTGCGTATCATCCGTTCGATGCAAACGAACAACGCCTCCGCCCGCCCCCACGTCGTCATCGTCGGTTGCGGATTCGGCGGGCTCGAAGCGGCCCGCAGGCTCGACAGCGCCGACGTGGACGTGACGGTGATCGAAAAAACCAATCACCACCTGTTCCAGCCCCTGCTTTACCAGGTGGCGACCGCCGGGCTGGCCGCGCCGTCGATCGCGGCGCCGGTGCGCGCCCTGTTCCGCAAGCAGCCACGCATCACCACGCTGCTGGGCGAAGTGAGCGCCATCGACGCGGCGGGCCGCGCGGTTCAGCTGACCAACGGCAGCCGGGTGAGCTACGACCACCTGATCGTCGCGGCCGGCGCCACCCACAGCTATTTCGGCCACGACGAATGGGCGCCCCTCGCGCCGGGCCTCAAGACGCTGGCCGATGCGTTCGAGATCCGCCGGCGCGTGCTGATGTCTTTCGAGGCGGCCGAGACCGCCACCGACCCGCAGCGCCGCCGCGCCCTGCTCACCTTCGTGGTGATCGGTGCCGGGCCGACCGGCGTCGAAATGGCCGGCACCCTGGCCGAAATTGCCAAGCACACCCTTTCCGGGGAGTTCCGCCACATCGATCCGGGCAGCGCGCAGGTGCTGCTGGTCGAAGGCGGCCCGCGCGTGCTGCAGGCCATGCCCGAAAGCCTGAGCCAGAAGGCGCTGGAGCAGCTCGAGAAACTCGGCGTGGAAGTGCGGCTCAATGCGCGCGTGACCGCCATCGACGCCAACGGACTCGAGGTGCAGTCAGGCGGCGGCGCAGACGGCGCGCCGGCCACCAGCTACCGCATCGAGAGCAGTTGCGTGGTGTGGGCAGCGGGCGTTGCCGCCTCGCCGCTGGGCCGCATGCTGGGCGAAGCGACCGGCGCCGAATGCGACCGCGCGGGCCGCATCAAGGTCGAGCCCGACCTGAGCCTGGCCGGGCATCCCGAGATCAGCGTGGTCGGCGACCTTGCGGCCGCCATGAGCTACGCGCCCGGCAAGCCGCCCAAGCCCGTGCCGGGCGTGTCGCCCGGCGCCAAGCAGATGGGCCGCGCCGCCGCCTCGAACATTCTTCGCCGCATCGCCGGCACGCCCACGGTGCCCTTTCGCTACCGCGACTACGGCAACCTGGCGACCATCGGCCGCAACTCGGCCGTGGTCGACCTGGGCACACCCTTCGGTCCGCTGCGCTTCAGCGGACGGCTCGCATGGCTGTTCTGGCTGTTTGCGCACGCGTATTTCCTCATCGGCTTTCGCAACCGCATCGTGGTGATGATGGACTGGGCCAGCGCGTACTGGAGCTTCCAGCGCAATGCGCGCGTGGTGGCGGACGTGCAGGGCAAGAGCGAGTCGTAGCCCAGCCGCAAAAGCCGCAAGGGTTTGCCTGACATGTCATTGCCCCTGTGGATTGCCCTGCATGCGCTCGACGCGGTGTTCTGGCTGTGGGTCTTGCGCTGGGGCGGCGCGGCATGGCTCGAAGGCACCTTTGCCTCGGGCTTTCTGGTCAGCATCTTCGCGCCGCGCTGGAACGCCGAGGGCCTGCGCATGTTTGCGCTTCTGATGCTGGTGGTGTGCGCCATCAGCTTTCTCGCGGGTGTTTTCGTGCCCTCGCTGCGCTGCTTTTACGGCGGGGCCTGCTAGGCGCTTTTCCAGCGGCCGCGCTCGAACGGCTCAGAACAGAGAGTCGTTCGACGATGCGTTCTCGCGCTGGCGACGCCGCCACTCCCACGGCGCGGTCGGCTTGGCACCGGCCCACAGGCCCAGGCGCTGCTCACGCGCGCTTTCCTGCAGCTTGAACAAGCCGCCGCCGCGCCGCGTGGCGATGCCGTTGAAGTCGTACACCCAGGCCCAGCCCTCGGCCACCATCCGCGTTCCGGCGTCCTGCCCGTCGCAGTTCACGTCGGCCACCGTGCGGCCATAGCGGTCGGTGTCGCGCTCGGTGATCACGGCCTGCTCGAAGTAGCACAGGCGGCTCAACGCCTGCCGACTGCGCTGTCCGTAGGGCTGGGCCCGTTCCGGTGCGTCGATGGCAGCAATGCGTACCTTCACTTCCTCGTAGGAGCCGAAGCGCCCGCAGCGGGCGGTGAGCGTGTCGCCATCGCTGATGCCCACGACAAGGCAGGTTCGCGGCGGAGCCGCGTGCGACAACTGGGGCGAAAGCAGCGGAAGGAGCGCGAGGCAGACGGCGGCGAGAGAACGCAAACGCATGGAGCAGAGAGAGAGAGAGAGAGAGAGAGAGAGAGAGAGAGAGAGAGAGAAGGAACGTGGCGGAGAAAGCCACGGATTCTCGTTGCGAACTGCCCCGGCCCTCGCCCACGAACCCGCTGTTACGCGGCGGCCTCGTTCTCGTCTTCCTGCAGCAGCCGCCACATCACCTTGCCGCTGCCGCTCTTGGGCAGTGCGTCGACGAACTGCACCTTGCGCGGGATCTTGTAGACGGCCATGTTCTCGCGGCACCAGTCGATGATTTCCTGCTCGGTGGTGTTCTTGTGCGTGGCGCGCAGCACCACCACGGCCTTGACCGATTCGCCGCGGTAGTTGTCCCTGGTGGAGATGACGCAGGCCTCCTGAATGGCGGGGTGGCGGAACATCAGCAGCTCGACTTCGGCGGGCCACACCTTGAAGCCGCTCGCGTTGATCATCCGCTTGAGCCGGTCGGTGATGAAGAAATAACCGTCCTCGTCCATGCGGCCCATGTCGCCTGAGCGGAAGAAGCGCTTGCCCTCGAACTCGACAAAAGCGGCCTTCGTCGCGTCCGGCCGTTTCCAGTAGCCCTGGAACACCTCGGGGCCGTGGATGATGATCTCGCCCGATTCGCCGACGGGCATTTCGGCCAGCGTGTCGGGGTCGACCACGCGCGCGTCGGTGCTCATGAAGGGAATGCCCAGGCACTGCTGCTTGGGGTGGTCCGACGGATTGGTGTGCGACGGCGCCGCGGTCTCGGTAAGGCCGTAGCCCTCCTGGTACTTGAGGCCGTATTGCTCGAAGAGGCGCTGCGCCACGGCCTGCGGCATGGCGGCGCCCCCTCCGCCGATGTGCGTGATGCTCGACAGGTCGTAGCTCGCGAAGTTGGGGCTGGCCATGAGATCGATCACCATGGTGGGGATATTGGTCCAGCTCGTGACCTTCCAGCGCGAGATGAGCCGCCCGGCCACCTCGCGGTCCCAGCGAGGCATGATGACCAGCGTGCCCGCCGCGAGGATGGAGGTGTGCATCATGCTCACCACGCCGGTAATGTGGAACATCGGCACCACGGCCAGCACCACCGCTTCCGACGTGGCCTGGCCCCAGAGCTGGCCGGCCACCGCGTTGTGCATGAGGCTCGAATGGTGGTGCACGCACCCCTTGGGAAGGCCGGTGGTGCCGCTGGTGTAGGGCAGCAGTGCCATGTCGTTGGCGCCTACCACATGCTCGGGCGCCGCGTGGCCCGCCGCCAGCGCATCGGTCCAGGCCATGGCCTTGCCTTGCGCCAGTTCGGGCAGCGGATGGCGGGTGGTGAGCCATTCTTTCCATGCCGGCGCGGGCGCATCGTCGCCGGTTGCATCGGCGTCGAAGGCATCGGTGAACTGGGTCACCATGAGGTGGTCGAGCTGCTGCTCGGGCGGCAGCGCGTTGCTGGCCTTGGCCAGCTCGCCGGCCAGGTCGCCGGTGGTGATGGCCACCTTCGCATCGGGGTCGACGATGTAGTGCTTGAGCTCTTCGGCCCGGTTCATCGGGTTGACCGGCACCACCACGGCGTTGGCGCGCAGGATCGCGAAATGCGCGATCACCAGCTGCGGGCAGTTCTGCATATTGAGCACCACCCGGTCGCCGCGCTTCACGCCCAGGGCATGCAGCGTGCCTGCCAGGCGTTCGACCTGCTCGGCGAATTCGCGGTAGTTCATCACCCGGCCGAAGAACACGAGCGCGGCCTTGTCGGGGTAGCGCGCCGCCGAGGTCGCGAGGTTGTGCCACAACGAGGTGGCGGGAACGGTGATCGAATGCGGGAGGCGCTTGGGCCAGAACTTGTGGTGCGGGCGTTGTTGCATGGTCAAGGCAGGCGAACGAATGGAGGAAGGAAAAAGGCAGCCCGCAGCCTAAGCCGCCCCGGCCGCGCCTCCCATCGGGGAAGCCCCCCGGAGCGTCACCTTGGTGACGCCCATTCTTCTCACTTTGGACATAGCGCGCACGCGCCGTGCGACTACAGACACGGCAGGCTTTTCAGGCGATACCTGTCGGTCCCTCCATCCACCCACCGCAAAGAAGGAACTCTCATGGCAGCAGACAAGCACGCAAGCGTTCACTGGGAAGGCGCCGGCAAGACCGGCAAGGGCCAGATCAGCACCGAGACCGGCGCCCTCAAGGACTACCCCTACGGCTTCGCGAGCCGCTTCGAGGACGACAAGCGCGGCACCAACCCCGAGGAGATCGTCGGCGCGGCCCATGCGGCCTGCTTCACGATGGCCTTTGCCTTCGCGCTCGAGAAAGAAGGTTTCACCGCCACCAAGGTAGACACCAGGGCCGCGGTGCGGCTGGCGAAGGACGGCGAGGGCTTCAAGATCGACCGCATCGCGCTCGAGCTCGACGCCACCGTGCCGAACCTGGAAGAAGCCAAGTTCCAGCAGATCGCAGCCGCCGCCAAGGCGGGCTGCCCGCTGTCGAAGGCATTGGCCAGCGTGCCGGAGATCACGCTGAAGGCGACGCTGGCAGGCTAGCACTGCTGCTTATGATCGTCTCCACTAAAAAGAGGAGACGATCCATGGCTCACCCCGTCCGCGCCGCCATCCTGGCGGCTTTTTCCATCGCGTCGTTCGGCGCGGCCGCCCCCGCCCTGGCCGCCTATCCAGACAAGCCGATCAAGGTGGTCATCGGCTTTCCGGCCGGCGGCCCTCTGGACCAGCATGCGCGCCTCTTGACCGACAAGCTGCAGGCCGTGCTCGGCCAGCCGCTGATCGTCGACTACAAGCCCGGGGCCGGCGGCTCTGTGGGCGCCGACGCTGTCGCCAAGAGCCCGGCCGACGGCTACACGCTGATGCTGGCCAACACCGGCGTGGCGGTGATCAACGGCGCGCTCTACAGCAAGCTGCCCTACAACACGCAGCGAGACTTCGTGCCCATTGCGCGCACCGCAATGCAGCCGCTGGCCCTGCTGGTCACGCCCAAGCTGCCGGTGCAGAACCTCAAGCAGTTCGTCGACTATGCCAAAACGCGGCCCGGCCAGGTCAACTACGGTTCGGCCGGCAATGGCGGCATCAGCCACCTGGTGCCGGAGATGTTCAAGACGGCGACAGGCATCTTCATGGTGCACATTCCGTACCGCGGCAGCGCCCCGGCGTTTACCGACCTGATGGGCGGGCAGGTGCAGTTCATGGCCGAGTCGATTCCGCAGGCCGCCAACTATCACAAGCAGGGCAAGGTCCGCGCCCTGGCCGTGACCAGCCGCGAGCGCAACCCCGCCCTGCCGGATGTACCGACGGTCATCGAATCGGGAATCAAGGGCTTCGAGGTGGTGGGCTTCTACGGCTTCTTCGCCCCGAAGGACACACCCAAGGACGTGGTCGCCAGGTTGAGCGATGCATTCAAGCAGGTACTGACCAGCCCCGAGGTTCGCGACCGCATGGTGAGCCAAGGGGCGGACCCGGCCTACCTGGGCAGCGAGGACTTCGCGCGCTTTCTTGCGACCGAGACGCCGCGCTGGGACAAGGCGGTGAAGGCTTCGGGCGCGCGGATGGATTGATTTGCTGGCTCGGCTCAGGGCGATCGCTGGCGGTTCGGTTCAGGGCGGGTGCACAGGCCACCGGGTACTCCCCTCCGCGAATGTCCCCCGGGCTTCGCCCTCCTCCTTTATTTCGCTGCGGGGAGTACCCGATGCCCTGTGCACTGGGGCACGCTCTGGGTGTACCGCTGATCAACGACTGCTCTGAATCACGCTCCCGCTGGCGGGGTGCCTTGCGCAGCGAAATAAAGGAGGAGGCCGCAGGCCGGGGGACATTCGCGGAGAAAGGTACCCCGTCGGCGGGTGCGCCGCCCTGAACGGCGGCGCCCAAAACAAGCGCCCCGAAACGAGCACCCTGAACCAAGCGCCACGCACCACCGGCATGCAGCGCAAACCATATCGGTGCACATATCTTGCATACCAGTTGGCACAAAAGCTGCTGGTATGCAGACCAATGTCTACATCCGCATCCGAAATCAGTGCACGCATCGTCGAAGCGGTGATGGCGCAGAAGCTCGCCCCCGGTTCGCGCCTGGGCGAGCAGCAGCTGGCCATGCTCTTCGATTGCAGCCGCACCATCGTGCGCGAAGCCCTCACCCGGCTGGCGGCGCGCGGCATCGTGACGGTGAGCGCCCGGCGTGGCTGGTTCGTCATCGAGCCTTCGCAGGAAGAAGCGCGCGAAGCCTTCGAGGCGCGCCGCGTCATCGAGCTTGGCCTGATTCGCAGTACGGGCAGCACCGGCAAGATCGACAAGACCGCGCTGCGCCAGTTGAAGGCGCACCTTCAGCGTGAAAAGGCGGCGCTGAAGGAAAGCGACGTCGGGAACCGAAGCTTTCTCTTGGGCGACTTTCATGTGTGCTTGGCCGAATGCCTGGGCAACACGCTGCTGGCAGACACGCTGCGCGACTTCACCGCGCGCACCACGTTGATCGCCATGCTCTATCAGAGCACGCACGACGCAGTGCAGTCTTGCGAAGACCACGTGCAGATCGTTGCCGCACTCGAACGAGGCGACCACGCCGGCGCCGAAGCCCTGATGGCTGTGCACATCGGCACCGTGCAGTCCGCATTGCGCGTGCAGGCGCCTACGGATCCGCTCGCGCAACTTCGCGACGCGCTGGCGCCACTGCAACAGAACACCGCGGCCAGGCCCAAGCGGCGCAAGGCGGCCGCGTCTTCTCCCAACGACACCGATTCTTCGACTTACCTAGGAGCCCTGCTATGACTTTCTCTTCGTCCAAACGCCACCTCACGCTCGCGCTTGCTTCCGTTGCCATGCTGGCCGCAGCCGGCACCGCCCAAGCCCAGAACGCGCTCGACAACGTGCTGAAGGCCAAGACCATCAAGATCGCCGTGCCGACCGACTACCCGCCGTACGGCTCGGTCGACAAGAACATGAAGCCGCAGGGCCTCGACGTTGAAATGGCCGAACTCATCGCCGCCAAGCTGGGCGTGAAGGTCGAGCTGGTGCCCGTGACCAGCGCCAACCGCATTCCCTACCTGCAGACCCGCAAGGCCGACCTGGTGATCTCCACGCTGGGCAAGAACGCCGAGCGCGAGAAGGTCATCGAGTTCTCTGCTGCCTACGCCCCCTTCTTCCAAGCCGTGTATGCAGCCAAGAGCATGAAGCTCACCAGCTTCGCCGACATGGCCGGCAAGACCGTGGCGGTGACACGCGGCGCGATGGAAGACCAGGAGCTGAACAAGGTGGCGCCGCCCAATGTCGACTACCGCCGCTTCGAGGACAACAACGCGACGATCGCCGCCTTCGTGGCCGGCCAGACGCAAACCCTTGCAACCAGCGCCGCGGTGGCGGGCGACATGCTCGCCAAGAACCCGAAGGTGAGCGCCGAATTCAAGCTGCTGCTGAAAGACAGCCCCTGCTTCATCGGCATTGCTAAGGGCGAGACCGCATTGAAGGCCAAGGTCAACGAGATCATTGCCGCGGCCAAGAAGGACGGCACGCTGGACACGATGTCGAAGAAGTGGCTCGGCAAGGCCGCCGGCGACCTGCCCGTCTGACCGACCGCTGAACCCCGACGAGTAAAGAAGAAGGCGCGGCCATGGAATTCGACTTCGCTGCAGTTCTTGTCGACTGGCGGCTGCTTGCCAGAGGGGTGGCCTGGACGGTGGGCCTCACGGCCATTGCCACCCTCATCGGCATGGCCGTGGGCGTGGCCTGCGCCTGGGCGCGCGCCAGCGGGCCCGCGTGGCTTCGCTGGCTTGTCGGCAGCTATGCGGAGCTGATCCGCAACACGCCCTTCATCGTGCAGCTGTTCTTCATCTTCTTCGGGCTGCCGGCTGCGGGCGTCAAGCTCACGCCGGAGACGGCGTCGATCATTGCGATGGTGCTGAACCTCGGCGCCTACGCCACCGAAATCATTCGCGCCGGCATCGAGGCGACGCCCAAGGGGCAGATCGAAGCGGCCGTGAGCCTGGCGCTCAACAAGGTGCAGGTGTTCACCCGCGTCATCTTGCCGCCGGCACTCAAGAAGGTATGGCCCGCCATGGTGAGCCAGATCATCATCGTGATGCTGGGCTCCGCGGTGTGCGGACAGATTTCCACCGAAGAGCTGAGCTACGCTGCCAACCTCATCCAGAGCCGCAACTTCCGCGCGTTCGAGGCGTTCATTGTCGCCACGCTGGTGTACCTGGCGCTCGCCGTTGGGCTGCGCAGGCTGCTCAATTGGGCCGGGCCCAGATTCTTCTTCGGCCGCTGAAAGAAGAGGGAAAACACATGGTCGACTTTTCTCTCTGGGACATCCTGCGCAACCTGCTCATGGCACTGCGCTGGACCGTGGTGTTGTCGCTCATCGCATTCATCGGCGGCGGGCTGGTCGGCGGCCTGTTGCTGTTCCTGCGTTTGCGCGGCGGCAGCGTCATGAACCGGGCCGTCGGCTTGTACGTGCAGCTTTTCCAGGGCACGCCGCTGCTGATGCAGCTGTTTCTCGCCTACTTCGGCATCGCGTTGTTCGGTGTCGATGTGTCGGCATGGACCGCGGCGAGCGTGGCGCTCACGCTTTACACCAGCGCCTTTCTCACCGAAATATGGCGCGGCTGCGTGGCCTCCATTCCCAAGGGCCAGTGGGAAGCCTCGGGCAGCCTGGCGCTGAGCTTTGCCGAGCAGATGCGCCACGTCATCTTGCCGCAGGCTGTGAAGATCGCCATTGCGCCGACAGTCGGCTTTCTGGTGCAGGTGATCAAGGGCACGGCGCTCGCCTCGGTGATCGGCTTTGTCGAACTCACCAAGGCCGGCAGCATGATTTCGAACGCCACCTTCCAGCCCTTTGTGGTGTTCAGCTGCGTGGCGCTGCTTTACTTTGTGCTGTGCTTCCCGGTAAGCCTGTACGCCAAGAACCTCGAGAGGAAATCCCATGGCCGCCGTGCTTGACCCCCAGACTTCCGCCGCGCCGATCGTGCGCGTGACCGCGCTGCGCAAATCGTACGGTGCCAACGAGGTGCTCAAGGGCATCGACCTTGAAGTGAAGCGCGGCGAGGTGATCGCCATCATCGGCAAGAGCGGCTCGGGCAAGAGCACGCTGCTGCGCTGCATCAACGGGCTCGAAGTGTTCCAGGAAGGTTCGCTCACCGTCGATGGCAAGCCTCTGCTGCACGAGAGTGCCATGGCCATGCGCGAGCTGCGCCAGCGCGTGGGCATGATCTTCCAGAGCTTCAACCTGTTTCCGCACCTCACCGTCGGCAAGAACGTGATGCTCGCGCCCACGCTGGTGAAGAAGCGCAGCGGCCTGGAAGCAGCCTCGCAAGCGCGCAAGCTGCTCGACCGCGTGGGCCTGGCCGAAAAGTTCGATGCCATGCCCGACCAGCTTTCCGGCGGCCAACAGCAGCGCGTGGCCATTGCACGCGCGTTGGCGATGGAGCCGGCAGTGTTGCTGTGCGACGAGATCACCTCCGCGCTCGACCCCGAACTGGTCGGCGACGTGCTGCGCGTAGTGGAGTCGCTGGCCGACGAGGGCATGACGCTCCTGATGGTCACGCACGAGATGAGCTTTGCACGCAAGGTGAGCGACCGCTTGATCTTCATGCACCAGGGCCGCGTGCATGAGATGGGGCCGCCGGCGGAGCTGTTCGGCAATCCGCAGACGGCGGAGCTTAAGCAGTTTCTCTCGTCGCTGCACGACTAAGGCGACTAAGGCGACTGAGACGGAAAGCTGTCGCTACTTGCGAGCCCGCGCCTGCGTACGCTTGCCCACGGCCATTCCGGGCGGCGGATCGAAGTTGTCGTCGGGCCCGATGCCGGTCTCCAGGCCGAGCCGGGCTGCCAGGTGCGCGGCATCGTATGGTGCATGCACCTTCACGTCGTTGTCGAAGTAGCAGTACACATCGCGCCCCTTCTTGCGTGACAGCAGGCGCGAGGGTTCGGCCAGCCTTGCGTCCTTGACCTGCCGCCCGTTGCGCCAGGCATCGATGCGCTCGGCCCAGCGATCGAGCGCCTCGTCGCTGTAGCCACTCGCGTAGAGCTCCTTGTCGCCATGCAGCCGCATGTAGACGAAATCGGCGCAAAGGTCTTCGAGCAGGGGCCAGCGCCCCGCGGTGTCGGCAACCACCAGCGCAACGCCGTGGCGGCGCAGCATTGCAATGAAGGCCGGGTTCTCGAAGCTCGCATGCCGCACCTCCATCGCATGACGGATCTGCAGCTTCGCGGGCACCTTCAGGAACGCGCGGTCCTCGTCCAGCTTTTCGTTGTGCTGCCGCGCCAGCGCAAGGGCGGATCGGCCGTCCCGCGGCAAGAGCGCCAGAAACTCCTCGAGCCGATCGGCGTTGTAGACGAAGGACGGCGGCAACTGCCACAGAACCGGTCCCAGCTTGGCGCGCAGCGCGAACACGCCCGAGGCAAAGAAGTTGGCCAGCGCGGTACGCGGCTCCTTGAGGCGAAGGTTGTGCGTGATGTAGCGCGGCCCCTTCACTGCAAAAACAAAATCGTCGGGCGTCGCGTCGTGCCACGCCTGGTACGACACGGGGCGCTGCAGCGAATAGAACGAGCCGTTGATCTCGATGGTGGGCAGCATGCGCGAGGCAAAGTCGAGCTCGAGGCGCTGCGCCAGGCCTTTCGGGTAGAAACGGCCCCGCCATGGCGCATAGCGCCAGCCAGAAATTCCTATTCGCGTGGTGCCCTGCATCGTTCGTCTTCTGTTCCGCCAAAGCGCAAAGGTTGCGCGCCGGGCATTCCCCAGGCGTAGGAAAATTGCCTTTTCGTGTAGCAGCGCGCGGAACGGAACCATGCAGGATGTGGCAAGCTCCCAGAAGTATGCAAATTCGCACCTTGCCCCCCCACTCCCGCCGCTGGATGCTGCACGCGCTCCTGGGCGCCGCGGCCCTGCAGTCGCCGCTCGCGGCACTGGCCGGCTTCAACTTCTTTACCAGCGAATACACCGCAACCCGCGATGAGCTGCAAACGCAGATCGCCAAGCGCTTTCCGGTGGCCGAGCGCTATGCCGAGATTTTCATGGTCGGCCTGCGCGACCCGCAGCTGGGCCTTGACGCACGCGGCAACCGCGCGGCCATCACAGCCACGCTGACCATTGCGAGCCCCCTGCTGGCCACATCGCCCGTGCATGGCGTGGTCTCGGTCAGCAGCGCGCTGCGTTACGACGCCGCCACGCGCGCGCTGCGGCTCGATCAGCCCAAGGCCGAGCGGCTCGAGCTGCAGGGCGTGGAGGGGCGCGATGCCGAGCGGCTGCAGAAGATGGGCGCGGTGGTGGCGCAAGAGCTGTTGCAGGGCCAGGTGCTGCGCAGCTTTACCGCGGACGAGCTCACGGTCGGACGCAAGACCTACGAGATCGGCGACATCACCGTGCAGCACGACGGCATCAAGGTGCAGCTGAAATGAAATACCCACTGCTTGCCGCCGCATTGCTCGTTGCGGGCTGCGCGGCGATTCTCCCCACGGCCAAGCAGCACTTCGACCTGCAGGCCCACCGGGGCGGGCGCGGCCTTGCGCCCGAGAACACCCTGGCGGCGTTCTCCAAGGCCATCGACCTGGGCGTGACCACGCTCGAACTCGACATCGGGCTCACGGCCGACGGCGTGGTCGTCATCTCGCACGACACCGCGCTCAATGCCGACCACACGCGCGACGCGAACGGCGCATGGCTTGCATCGAAGACGGGCCCGGCTGTTCGTTCGCTGACGCTGACGCAGCTTCAGGGCTACGACGTGGGCCGGCTGAACCCCGCGAGCAACTACGGCAAGCAGTTCGCGCTGCAACAGCCGCGCGACGGCGAGCGCATTCCCACACTGGCGGCCTTGTTCGACCATGTGCGCGCACGCGGCGCGAGTGCGGCCACGGTCCGCTTCAACATCGAAACCAAGATCGACCCGACCAAGCCCGACGACACTGCCGCACCCGAGCCGATGGTGCGCGCCCTGCTGGCAGAAATCGACAAGGCGCAGATGGGCGGCCGGGTGACGATCCAGAGCTTCGACTGGCGCACGCTGGCGCTGGTCGGCCAGCTTGCGCCTCAATTGCCGCGGGCTTACCTGAGTTCCCCGCGCACGCTCAAGGACAGCCGCTGGACAGCGGGCTTCAACGCGGCCGACTTCGCTTCGACACCGCAACTGGTCAAGGCCGCCGCCGGTACCTCCGGCGCGCCCGTGGCCTGGTCCCCAGCCTATGCCGACCTGACTCCCGCGGCCATCAAGGAAGCGCAAAAGCTCGGCTTCAAGGTGCTGCCCTGGACCGTGAACCAGCGCGCCGACATGCTGCGGCTCATGGACTGGGGCGTGGACGGCATCATTACCGATTACCCCGATGTGCTGCGCGACCTGATGCGCGAGCGCGGCCTTTCGCTGCCGCCGCCCGGAAAGGCCGGCACATGAGCGCCGCAGTGCAACTCGACGCCATCGGCACGCGCATCGACGCACTGCGCAACGGCCTCGGCGAATCGATCACCGCACTGTCGAACGAAGCGCGCGCAAGCGGCGAACTGCTGGCAGCCCTGCCGCCGCGCTATGGCGAGGTGCTGCTGAACCTGCTCGACCGGCTGGAATCGAGCGCGCTGTTCAGTGAAGAGAGCTGTTCCTTCAGCCAGAAGGACCTGCTCGACAACCTGCAGGTATGGGTCGACAAGGCCCGTGCGCAACTGACGTCTTGAGGAGAACCCACATGCAAAGACGAACTCTTCTTCTGCGTGCCGCGCCGGTGCTGGCGCTCGCATCGACGACGGCATGGCCTCTGGCCGCCTTGGCCGCCGCACCGATGGTCGAGATCTGGAAAGACCCGAACTGCGGTTGCTGCCAGGACTGGGTGAAGCACCTCAACGCGAACGGCTTCGCCACCCGCGTGCACGACAACGGCAACGATGCCGCACGCACGCGGCTCGGCATTCCGGCCAAGCTGGGCTCGTGCCACACCGGCCTCGTCGGCGGCTATGCGCTCGAAGGCCACGTCCCGGCGCGTGAGGTGCACAGGCTGTTGAAGGAAAAACCCAAGGCCGTCGGCCTTGCCGTACCGGGCATGCCGGTCGGCTCGCCCGGCATGGACGGCGCCGCCTACGGGGACCGGCGCGATCCGTACGACGTGCTGCTGGTGCTCGCCGATGGTGGCAGCCGCGTCTACCAGAGCTACCGCTGAGGCGGAACTGCGCCGCCGGAACCCGACGGTCAGCTGAAGCGGCCAGGGTCGAATGGAGCGAGCGGCGTCTCGGGCGTAGTGCCCGCAAGCAATTGCGCCGCGAGCTTTCCGGTGCGCGCGGACCCGCACAGGCCGACGTGCCCATGCCCGAAAGCCAGCACCACATCCGCACTGGCCTTTGAGGCGCCGATGCATGGCAGGCCATCGGGCAGGCTGGGCCTGTGGCCGAGCCAGTGCTTCACCGAGACCGATTCCGCTGCCCGGTCGCCGAGCGCGGGGAACATCGATTGCAGGTGCCGGTGCAGGATCTCGGCGCGGCGCCAGTCGGGCGCGGCTTCGAGCCCGCCGATCTCGACCTGCCCCGCCGCGCGCAGCCCGCCATCCATCCAGTGCGCGATGAGTTTGCCGTCGGCCACCATGGTCGGCGTGCGCGGCCCGACTGCGGCGCCTTCGACGACGACGTGATAGCCGCGCTCCGATTCCAGAGGCACCGGCGAACCGGCTGCAGCGGCCAGCGGACCTGAGCGCGCGCCGGCGCAAATGGCAGCGGCATCGCAGGCGATTTCGCCCGCTTCGGTTTGCACCGCGCGCAGCCGCCCGCCCTCAATGCGAAAACCCGTCGCGCGCGTTGCGACGCGCTGCGCACCGGCCTCGAGCGCATGCTGCGCGAGCGCGGCCACGTAGGCGCCGGGATTGCGGCAATGCCCGGCCTCGGGCACGAAGATGCCGAGCGTGTAGCGGGCGTCCAGGTCGGGCTCGCGCTCTCTCAGCGTGGGCTCCAGCCATTCTTCCCATTGCACGCCGGTGCGCCTGCGCACGCGCCAGCCGAGCGCATCGCCCTCGAACTCTTCACGCGAACGGTAGGCATGCAGCAGCCCGCGCTGTTCGATGAGCTGCGGCACGCCGGCCTCGGCAGCAACCCGGGCATGCAACGCCGGTGCATCGGCGAGCAGTGTGCGCAGCGCATCAGCGGTGCGCTGCACGCGTGCCTCGGTCCAACCCGAAGCCAGGTAGCGCAGCAGCCACGGCAACGCGCGCGGCAGGTAGCGCCAACGCAGCGCCAGTGGGCCGAGCGGATCGGCCAGCCAGCCCGGCACCTTGCGCCATGCACCCGGCAGCGCGGGCGGCACCACCGAATGCGAGGACAACCAGCCCGCATTGCCATAGCTCGTGGCATGCGGGCCGCCGGGTTCGCCGGGCTCCACCACCGTCACGCGCAGGCCCGCGCGCAGTGCCTCGATGGCGGTCGCGCTGCCCACGGCGCCCGCACCAATCACGACCGCGTGGCGCACAGCACCGTCTGCGGAGAAACTTCTTGCAACTGTCATGGCGCCTATCGTAGAGGGCGCGGTCCCATAATCGGCCGCCATGCCTGCTTCGTCATCCGCACCCGCTTCTCTTTCTTCGTCTTCAGGCGCCATCACCGATGTTGTCGGCATCGAAGTGGGCCACTTCTCCGACACGCGCCGGCCCACCGGCTGCACCGTGATTCTTGCCCGCGAGGGCGCCGTGGCCGGCGTGGACGTGCGCGGCGCCGCACCGGGCACTCGCGAGACCGACCTGCTTGCGCCCGGCAACCTGGTGCAGCAGGTGCACGGCATCATGCTGGCGGGCGGCAGCGCCTGGGGCCTTGCCGCCGCCGAAGGCGCGATGCGCTGGCTCGAGGAGCGCAACATCGGCATGGACGTGCGCTTCGGCACCCTGCCCATCGTGCCGGCCGCCGTGCTGTTCGACCTGCCCATGGGCGATGCGCGCATACGCCCTGATGCGGCGGCCGGCTATGCAGCTTGCGAGGCGGCCACCCGAGATGCGCCGGAAGAAGGCAACGTGGGCGCCGGCAGCGGCGCGCTCGTGGGCAAGCTCTTCGGCGTGCACCGCGCCATGAAGGGCGGCATCGGCACGGCCTCTGTCACCGTGGGCGGCGTGACGGTCGGCGCGCTCATCGCGGTCAATGCGCTGGGCGACGTGATCGACCCCGACACCGCACAGCCGGTGGCCGGCGCACGCACCGAAGACGGCCTTGCCCTGCTCGACACACGCCGCGCGCTCTTGCGCGGCGACCTCCCCAAGCCGCTGCTCGCGGGCACCAACACCACGGTCGGCGTGATCGCGACCGATGCGGTGCTGACCAAGGTGCAGGCCAACCGCCTTGCCAGCGTGGCGCACGACGGCCTCGCGCGCGCCATCAACCCGGTGCACACCATGAGCGACGGCGACACACTTTTTGCGCTGGCCACCGGCCGTGTTCCGCTCGAAGGCCCCGGCGCCGAATCCAGGCCCGGCATGACCGTGCTCGGCACCATGGCGGCCGAAGCGGTGGCGCGCGCCACCTTGCGCGCGGTGCTGGCGGCACGCGCCGTCACCGCTGGCGAATTGCATGTTCCCTGCGCGGGCGACCTCGCAGCTACGAAAGGTTGAACTCCTCATGGCCATGCCCAAGACGCTGAAGCTGATCCTGCTGTCGATACGCGACCTGATCGCCTCTGCCGGTCCTGTCGTGTTCCTTGTGATCGGCGTGCTGATTGCCGCCTACTGGTGGCTGCAGCCGCAGCCGCCCAAGCACGTGACGCTGGCCACCGGCCCCACCGGCAGCGCGTACGCGCAGTTCGGCAAGCGCTATGCCGAGGTGCTCAAGAGCAGCGGCATCGAGGTGGAGCTCAAGGCCACCACGGGATCGACCGAGAACCTGCAGCTGCTGCGAACCGGTGGCGCCGACGTGGGCTTTGTGCGCGGCGGCAGCGCCGACCCGGTGGCCGACGAGGAAGCCGGGCTCACATCCCTCGGCAGCCTGTTCTTCGAACCGATATGGCTCTTCTATCGCACCGACACCGCGCAGAAGATCGATCGCAAGACCGCCACGCTGACCTCGCTCACGCAACTGCGCGGCCTGCGCGTGAACATCGACATGCCAGGCAGCGGCCTGCCGGAGATCATGGACAGGCTCTTCAAGGCCAACCACCTCGAAGCCGATGCGCTGCAGCTCTCGAACCTCGAGCAGGCGGCCGCGGCCGAGGCGCTGCAGGCCGGCCTGCTCGACGTCATCGTGCTGGCTTCGGCGCCGCAGTCGCCGCAGGTTCAGCGCCTGCTGCGCGCACCCGACATCAAGCTGATGGACTTCGGCCAAGCCGACGCCTACTCGCGGCGCTTTCCCTTTCTTTCGGCCGTGACGCTGCCGCGCGGCGTGGTCGACCTGTCGAAAGACCTGCCGCCCTCGGATGTCACGCTGCTCGCGGCCACCACGTCGATGCTTTCGCGCGACGAAACGCACTCGGCGCTGCGGCAGCTTTTTGCGCAGGCCGCCCAGGGCTTGCACAGCGATGCGGGCTGGTTCAACCGCGCGCGCGACTTTCCGAACACCCGCACCAGCGAACTGCCGGTGAGCCCCGAGGGCGACCGCGCCATCAACGGCACGCCGCCGTTCTGGCAGCGCTACCTTCCGTTCTGGGCCAGCAACCTGATCGAGCGCATGTGGCTGGTGCTCGGCGGCCTCTTGGTGCTGATGCTGCCGCTGAGCCGCGTGGTGCCGCCGCTCTATCAGTTCCGCGTGCGGCGGCGCGTGTTCCGCTGGTATGCGCGGCTGCGCGACATCGAAGCCAAGATCGATGCGCAGCAAGGCGGGCGCGAGGAATTGCTGAGCGAGCTCGAAGAGCTCGACCGCGTGGTGAACAAGGTCGCCGTGCCGCTTTCCTACGCCGACGAACTCTATGCGCTGCGCAACAACATCCACACGGTGCAGCGGCGCGTGCAGTTGCGCTGGCCGCAGCCGGGCGACTTCGCGCCCCGGACACCTCCGCCAAAGGAATCCATAGAAAGCGCTTGACTTGGAGCGCGCTCCAGGGTGCGACCCGCGTCGCGGGCACAGCTTGATCTCTCGAGAAAGCGCCCGCCGCGCCGTCAGCGCTGAAGGCGCAGCAGCTTGCCGTTATCGGTCAGCACATAGAGCCAGCCGTCCGGGCCCTGGCGAACATCGCGAACGCGCTCGCCGCGGTCTGCGAGCAGGCGCTCGCGGCCGATGACAGTGTCGCCGCTCAGCGTGAGCCGCCAGAGCGCGGTACCGGCCAATGCCCCGACGAACAGGTTGCCCTGCCACTCCGGGATGTTCGTCGCGGTGTAGAAGGCCATTCCGCTCGGCGCGATCGACGACTTCTGCGTGCCTGGGGTCCAGACCGAACCGTCGATCTTTTCCCACCAGGTCGCAGGCTGCTCCATGCCCGCCTTGCTGGTGCCCTCGCCCACCTGGGTGAGGGTTCCGTACTCCTGGCCATAGCTGATCACCGGCCAACCATAGTTGCGGCCGGCCTGTGTGAGGTTGATCTCGTCGCCGCCCTGCGGCCCGTGCTCGCTGGTCCAGAGCTGATCCGTGCCCGGCCGCATCGCGGCGCCCTGCGGGTTGCGGTGGCCGTAACTCCACAGCTCCGGCTGCGCGCCAGCGACGCCGAAGTTCGGATTGCCGGGCGCCGGGGCGCCCTCCGTCGTAAGGCGTGCCACCTTGCCGTTGCCGCGCGACAGGTCTTGCGCGAATCCGCGCTGCGTGTCGATCTGGCGGTCGCCCATGGTCACGAACAGATAGCCCAGGCGGTCGAATGCCAGGCGTGAGCCGTAGTGCCCACTGCTGCCGCTCACCTTGGGAGCCTGCCGGTAGATCACCGTGACGTTGCTCAGCGTGCGATTGGCGGTATCGAGTTGGGCGCGTGCCACGGCCGTGCCGTTGAGCGCGGCGTTCGCACTGTCGCGCTCGGCGAAGCTCAGATAGATGCGGCCGTTGCTGGCAAATGCCGGATCGAGCGCCACATCGAGCAGGCCGCCTTGGCCGTCGGTATCGACCACCGGTGCACAACACACTGTGTCGGCCCCACCATTGACGGGCGTGCCATCGGCGTTGCGTAGCCGCAGTTGACCCCCGCGCTGAGTGACGAGCATTCGGCCATCCGGCAGGAAAGCCACGCTCCAGGGGTTCGACAAGTCGGTGGCCAGTTCCGTCACGCGGAGCGGGCCGGAAGGCGGTGCAGGCGCGGCGCCGGAAACGGGTTGGGGCGCCGGTGCCGGGGATGGGGTCGTGACCGCGGCCGGCGGACCCAACGCGGCAAGCGAAAAGTTGCCGCCCCCGCCGCCCCCTCCGCCGCAACCGGCCAGCCATATCGGTGCGGTGAACCAGAGGATGCGTGTCGACATCGTCATGACCGGCCTCTTTCGACAGAATGGACCGCACCATGGTGACACCGCGACCGACCGGGCGCAAAGAAAAACCGCCCGAAGGCGGTTTCATTTGGTAAGTACCGCGGCAGCGTTACTTGAGCGCCTTGTAGCGCATGCGCTTGGGCTTGGCGCCTTCTTCGCCAAGACGCTTCTTCTTGTCGGCTTCGTACTCCTGGTAGTTGCCGTTGAAGAAGGTCCATTGGCTGTCGCCTTCTGCCGCGAGGATGTGCGTGGCGATGCGGTCGAGGAACCAGCGATCGTGGCTGATGACCATCACGGTGCCGGCGAACTCGAGCAGTGCATCTTCCAGGGCACGCAGGGTTTCCACGTCCAGGTCGTTCGACGGTTCGTCAAGCAGCAGCACGTTGCCGCCCGCGATCAGAGTCTTGGCCAGGTGCAGGCGGCCGCGTTCACCGCCCGACAGCGTGCCGACCTTCTTCTGCTGGTCGGCGCCGTTGAAGTTGAAGCGGCCCGCATACGCGCGGCTCGCCATCTGGAACTTGCCGACATTGATGATGTCCAGGCCGTTCGAGATGTCTTCCCACACGGTCTTTTCGGACGCCAGCTCGTCGCGGTGCTGGTCGACGAAGGCCATCTTCACGGTCTGGCCGATGATGACCTCGCCCGAATCCGGCTTCTCCTTGCCCGCGAGCAGCTTGAAGAGCGTCGACTTGCCGGCGCCGTTCGGGCCGATGATGCCGACGATGGCGCCCGGCGGCACGGTGAAGCTCAGGTTGTCGATCAGCATGCGGTCGCCGAAGGACTTGCTGACGTTGTGGAACTCGAACACCTGCTGGCCCAGCCGCTCCGCCACAGGAATGAAGATTTCCTGCGTCTCGTTGCGCTTCTGGTATTCCATGTCGCTCAGCTCTTCGAAGCGGGCCAGGCGGGATTTGCTCTTGGCCTGGCGTGCCTTCGGGTTCTGGCGCGACCACTCGAGTTCCTTCTTCAGCGCCTTGGCGTGGGCTTCTTCGCTCTTCTGCTCCTGCGCCAGGCGTTCGCCCTTCTGCTCGAGCCAGGTGCTGTAGTTGCCCTTCCAGGGAATACCACGGCCGCGGTCCATTTCCAGGATCCACTCGGCTGCGTTGTCGAGGAAGTAGCGATCGTGGGTAATGGCCACCACGGTGCCCGTGAAGCGCTGCAAAAACACTTCGAGCCACTCCACCGATTCGGCGTCCAAGTGGTTGGTCGGCTCGTCGAGCAGCAGCATGTCGGGCTTGGACAGCAAGAGGCGGCACAGCGCCACGCGCCGCTTTTCGCCGCCTGACAGCAAGCCGATCTTTGCGTCCCACGGCGGAAGGCGTAATGCGTCAGCGGCGATTTCCAGTTGATGCTCGGAATCGGTGCCGGCAGTGGCGATGATGGCTTCGAGCTGGGCCTGCTCGGCCGCCAGCGCGTCGAAGTCGGCGTCTTCGGCACCATAGGCGATGTACACCTCTTCGAGGCGCGCCTTGGCGGCAAACACCGCGCCCATGGACTCCTCGACCGATTCGCGCACGGTGTGCTCGGGGTTGAGCTTGGGTTCCTGCTCCAGATAGCCGATCGTCATGCCCGGCATGGGCAGCGCCTCGCCCTCGAACTCCTTGTCCACGCCCGCCATGATCTTGAGCAGCGTGGACTTGCCCGAGCCGTTCAGGCCGAGCACGCCGATCTTGGCGCCGGGGAAGAAGGAGAGCGAAATGTCTTTCAAGAGCTGCCGCTTGGGCGGCACGGTCTTGCTGACACGGTTCATCGAATAGACGTATTGGGCCATCTGTGGATAGTTACCTTGGGTAGCGGAAATTGGGGGAAAAGTGCGGGCGCCAGAAGAAGCTTTCGGACGCGGCAAACCATAGATTATCGACTCATGCGACAATAAGCACCGTTGCCGGGTCCAGTTGCCCGCAACACCGGCTCTCTGCCGGGGACGAAGAAAGACCTTTCCAACCCTTTTGCGAGGGCGGACTTTCCGGCTCCCACCCCTGACCTTCATCTGCCTTGACTGGCTCGGCGTTACCAAAAGACGCCTAGCGGGCCGATGCCACTGCGCCGTGTATGGCGCTTATTGTTTCCAATGAATTTTGATGAACTGAAGCTGGCCCCCGCCATCTTGAAGGCTGTGCACGAGCACGGTTACGACACCCCCACCCCCATCCAGGCGCAAGCCATTCCCGCGGTTCTCGAAGGCCACGACCTTCTGGGCGGCGCCCAGACCGGCACCGGCAAGACGGCCGCCTTCACGCTGCCGATGCTGCACAAGCTCAGCATGGGCGCCAGCGCCACCAACAAGTTCGGCGGCATCGGCATTCGTGCCCTGGTGCTCACCCCCACGCGCGAACTCGCGGCCCAGGTCGAAGAGTCGGTCCGCACCTACGGCAAGTACCTGGAGCTCGACTCCACCGTGATCTTCGGCGGCGTGGGCATGAACCCGCAGATCAGCAAGCTCAAGAAGGGTGTCGACATTCTCGTGGCCACCCCCGGCCGCCTGCTCGACCTGCAGCAGCAAGGCATGCTCGACCTGAGCCAGGTGCAGATGCTGATCCTCGACGAAGCCGACCGCATGCTCGACATGGGCTTCATCCACGACGTGAAGAAAATTCTCGCGCTGGTGCCCCGGGAAAAGCAGAGCCTGCTGTTCTCGGCCACCTTCAGCGACGAAATCCGCGACTTGGCCGCCACGCTGCTCAAGAACCCGCAAAGCATCCAGGTCACGCCGCGCAACACCACCGTGCAGCGCATCACCCAGGTGATCCACCCTGTGGGCCGCGGCAAGAAGAAGGCGCTGCTCGCGCACATCATCAACGAGAACAAGTGGAGCCAGGTGCTCGTGTTCACGCGCACCAAGTTCGGCGCCAACAGCGTGGCCGAGTTCCTGACCAAGAACGGCATCGAGGCGATGGCGCTGCACGGCAACAAGAGCCAGAGCGCACGCACGCAGGCGCTGGCCGGCTTCAAGAGCGGCGACATCCGCGCGCTGGTGGCCACCGACATTGCGGCCCGCGGAATCGACATCGACGAGCTGCCGCACGTCGTCAACTACGAAATCCCGAACGTCAGCGAAGACTACGTGCACCGCATCGGCCGCACCGGCCGCGCCGGTTCGAGCGGCGAGGCCGTGAGCTTTGTCTGCCTGGACGAAGAAGGCTTCATGCAGGAAATCGAACGCTTCACCAAGCAGACGATTCCGGTGCAGTTCATCGAAGGCTTCGGCCCTGAAGACGGCGAACGCGCCGAGCCCATCGCCATGGGCCGCCAGACGATCTGGGGCGGCGCAGGCCGTCCGCCAAGCCGCGATGTGATGCAGGCAGCCGCCAAGGCCGCCCGCACCGAAATGCTGCAACGCATCCGCGAGAACAAGGCCGGCCAGGGTGGCGGCGAACGCGCCGGTGGTGGTGGCGGCAACGGCGGCGGTCAACGCCGCGGCGGCGGCCAAGGTGGCGGCGGTCAAGACCGCAACGCCAATGGCGGCGGCCAAGGCCAAGGCCCGCGCGGCCAGGGCGCTCGCCCGGCACAAGGCCGCGGACCGCAAGGCCCGGCGCGCGCACCGCACCACGCGCCCCAGCATCATCAACAGAATCACCTGCCGCATGACGAGCGCCAACCGCGCCATCACGGCAACAGCCACAGCCCGACGCAAGCCAACCAGGTTGCGCACCTGCGCGCCGAAGCGGTCGCGGGTGGCGACGGCCAGCCGGATCCGTTGCGCACGAGCGTCGACCACATGGGTGGCGGCCGCGGTCGCGGCGGCCGTTCAGGCGGCGGTGGCGGTGGTGGCGGCTACGGCGGCAACCGTTCGGGCGGCGGTGGCCGCTCGGGTGGTGGCGGCTACGGCGGCGGCGGTGGCGGCAACCGCTCCGGCGGTGGCGGCGGCGGCCGCTCGTTCGGCCGTTAAGCGGAACCGCGGGTAGAACACCTGCCTCGCAATTGAACAAGGGCACCTCGGTGCCCTTTGTTTTTTCCGGGTCGCTCAGAGCTTTCCGCTGTCGGCCGGGTTGTGCACGATCTGGATCAGCACGTCCGGCGTGTAATTCCTGGTGCGCGAAATCTCGGCGATTTCTCCGCCCGCCGTGCCGGCGAAGACGAGCACGCCCTGCCCCTTGTAGGCCAGGTAGTGACGCCAGCGGTCGGTGCCGTTGTAGGTGGGAATCCAGGCTTTGCCCGTGTTCCTGACGGTCTCGGCGTTGGGCTTGCCCGCGATCCTGATGACTTCGGCGTAGCTCATGCTGGGCCGCAGTTGGGCGAAGGCCGTGCCGGGCACCGGCTGGCCGACGACAGTGCGCTCCTCGTCTTCTTCCGCCGCAACCAGCGCGCGCCGGCTCGGCTCGTACAAAGGGGCGGACCGGCAGGCGGCAAGTGCGATGCACGCCAGCAAGATGGCGCAGGTCGATCGAATCTTCATGTCTATTTCCTCCCCGTTCGGAATTTGATGCAGCGCTGGATTGTCGTTTTACAAGTGTCGACACAAACGTTGCAAGAACGCAAATTCTGCACATTTCTCGCGCCTTTTGTCAGCTGCGCAACAAAGCACCATTGATCGTGTTTTCTCCCGTTAATACCAAAGGCGTCGCGCCGCGCGGCATGCGGGCCCGACACAATCCGAAGCCATGCAGTACATACCGCCCAACTACGCCACCCTCTTCGTTGCGACCTGCAACCTGCTGAATCTCGCGAACCCGCACCGCGTGTACTACGAGAACCAGGACGCCTACGACGAGCGCGAATACGACCGCAAGATCGGCTGGATCGGCGAGCGCTTTCACGCGCTGAATGCCGATGTACTGGCGGTGCAGGAGGTCTGGGACGAGAGCGCGCTGAAGGCTGCCATCGGGCGCAGCGGCCTGCGTTATGACTTCGTTTCGGTACCGGGCGCCGAGAACACGCCGCCGCACAACGGTGCACAAGGCACGCCGCGGGTCGGCATTGCCACGCGGCTGCAGGTGGACCATGCGCAGTCCTTCGTCGACTTTCCGGCCGGCTTCGGCGTCGATGTGCCCGGCTTGGGCCCGCACACGCGCTTCGAGCGCCCGCCCTTCCTGGTCACGCTGCGCATGAAGCATGGGCAGCAGGTTCACGTGCTCACGGCGCACCTCAAATCCAAGCGTCCGAAGTTTTTGCAGGACGCACAAGGCAACCACCTCGAGGACCGGGAAGACCGCAAGGTGGGCGCCATGGCTTCGCTGCGCTCGCTCGTCATGCGCGGCGTTGAAGCGGCTGCCCTGCGCTGCATCGTGATCGACCTGCTGCAGGGCACGGACACGCCGCTGGTGGTGATGGGCGACTTCAACGACGAGCCGCACAGCGTGACCACGCAACTGGTGGCCGCCACTTCCGATGTGGCTTACGACAAGGCCGCCCGCGACGTGGCGCTATTCAACGCCTACGAGATGCAGGGCGAATCGGCGCTCAAGAAAGACGTGGCCTATTCGCACATCCACCAGGGCTTTCCGGCGGTGCTCGACCAGATCTTCGTGAGCGAGGAGTTCGTTGCGGCCAGCCGGCGCAGCCTGGGCGACGTGCGCCGGGTCGATTATTTCAACGACCACCTGCACGAAGGGCGCGACCGTTCACGCTCGGACCACGGTTTTGTGCGGGCGCTGCTGAGGCTGCGCACCGATTGAGCGTCGGCCGCAACGAAGCTCAGAGCTTCGAAACCCGCACCATCGCGTCGGCCCGCTTGTGCAGGTCTGGCAGCAGTTCCAGGCCGAGCCCGGGCTTGTCGTTCAGGCTGATCATTCCGTTCTCGACCTTTGGCAGCTCGGTAACGAGCTCCTTGTACCAGCCGGTGAAGAAGGCGCGCACGCTCTCCTGGATGAGCGCGTTCGGCGCATGCAGGCTCAGGTGCGTCGACGCGGCCCAGACCACGGGGCCGGTGCAATCGTGCGGCGCCACCGGCAGTTGCCAGGCATCGGCCATGGCTGCGATCTTGCGCGCTTCGGTAAGGCCGCCGCACCAGCTCAGGTCGAGCATGGCCACGCCGGCCACGCCGGTCTGCAGGTAGTCCTTGAAGCCCCACTTGTAGCTGAGCGTCTCGCTCGCGCAGATGAGCGCATCGCAATCCTTCGCGTACTGCTTGAGCAGGTCGAGGCTGTCCATGCGGATCGCGTCTTCGTGCCAGAAGGTGTCGAACTCCTTCAGCGCACGGGCGATCTTTTGAGCCATCGGCAGGCGCCACAGGCTGTGGAACTCGACCATGATGTCCATCTTGCTGCCGACGGCGTTGCGGATCTTTCGGAATGGCTCCAGTGCGGTGTCGAGATCGGCATTGCTGATGTACTGGCCGTGGCTCTTTTCCGCGGCCGGGTCGAAGGGCCAGATCTTCATGGCCGTGATGCCTTCGGACAGCAGCGATTCGGCCAGTTCGTCGGCATGATTCAGGAAGCCCTGCAGGTCTTCGTAGGGCCCGTTGTTGTTGGCCAGGCCCCAGTTGGAGCTGGTCTGGTTGGTGGCGCTGCGGATGTACTGGTAGCCGGCACAGGTGTTGTAGATACGGATCGCATCGCGGCTCTTGCCGCCCAGGGCGGTGTGCACCGGCATGTTGGCGGCCTTGCCGAACAAGTCCCACAGCGCAATGTCGACGGCCGAGTTGCCGCGCGTTTCCACGCCCGACCCGCGCCAGCCCAGGTAACCGGTGATGTCGCGGTTGCGCGCCTCGATCTGCAGCGGATCGGTACCGAGCAGCTTGAGCGCCGCCCATTCATGCAGATAGGCTTCGACCGCCTCGGCGCCCATGAAGGTTTCGCCAAGGCCGACCAGGCCCTCGTCGGTGTGCAGGCGCACCCACACGATGTTGGGAAACTCGCCCAGGCGGATGGTTTCGACTTCGGTGATCTTCAATTTTTGAAACTCCACAAGAAAAAGGGCCGCGGCAGCTTGCGCTGCGCGGCCCCGATACCACGTCAGGAATCGATCAGCCGCCGCGCGCCTTCTTCAGCGCGTCGGTCACCACGCCCACGGCTTCGGCGCCGATGTTGGGCACGTTCTTGTCGTACACGGGCTTCACCTTGTCCAGCATGCGCTTCTGCTCGGCCGGCGACACGTCGTTCACCGTCATGGTCTTGCGCAGGTTGGCAAGCGCCTTCTCGTTGAGCGCGCGATTGGCTTCGCGCTGGACCTTCTGGCCTTCCTTGGCGGCTTCGCGCAGCACGGCCTGCTCTTGCGGGTTGAGCTGGTCCCACAGCTTCTTGCTGTAGAGAATGAGGAAAGGCGTGTAGGCATGGCGCGTCACGCTCAGGTACTTCTGCACTTCGCTGAACTTCGAGGTCTCGATGGTCACGAACGGGTTTTCCTGGCCGTCGATGGTGCGGGTTTCAAGTGCAGTGAACACTTCGCCAAAGGCCATGGGCACGGCGTTGGCGCCCAGCGTCTTGAACGAGTCCAGGAAGATGTTGTTCTGCATCACGCGCAGCTTCACGCCTTCGAAGTCCTCGGGCTTGGCTACCGGCTTCTTGCTGTTGGTCAGGTTGCGGAAGCCGTTCTCCCAGTAGGCCAGGTTCACCAGGCCCGCGGCTTCGAGCTTCTTGTTGAAGTATTCACCGGCTGGGCCGTCGAGCACCGCATCGGCCTCTTTCTCGTTCGCAAACAGGAACGGCAGGTCGAACGCGCCGAGTTCCTTCACAATGCCGACCAGCGGCGAGCTGGAGGTGCACACCATCTCTTGCGTGCCGGCGCGGAGCGCCTGCGTGGCCGGCAGGTCGCCGCCCGCGGCGCCGCCCCAGAAGGCGACGATCTTCATCTTGCCGCCGGTCTTGGCGGCCAGCACCTCTTGCATCTTCTTGACGCCCACGCCCACCGGGTGGTCTTCGTTCACGCCATTGGTGAACTTGATGGTGCGCTCGGCAAATTGCGCAATGGCACCGGTCGATGCCAGCAGGCCGCCGGCCACGAGGGCGGCGGTCATCAGGGTTCTGCGGAACAACATGGTTTGTCTCCTTCGATTGAGGTTGAATGAACTGACGAAAAAAGCAACTAGCGACCCATCCACCACTGGAGCGGAACGGTCACGATCTGAGGGAAGAACACCAGCGTGAACAACACGACCAGGTGAGCGATGAAGAACGGCATCACGCCCTTGAAGGCGTCGTCCATCGAGATGCGCGCCACGCCGCTCACCACGTTGAGCACCGTGCCCACCGGCGGCGTAATGAGGCCGATGGCGTTGTTCATGATGAACAGCACGCCGAAGTACACCGGATCGATCCCGGCCTTGAGCACCACCGGCATCAGCACCGGCGTAAGAATCAGCACGGTGGGCGTGAAGTCGAGCGCGGTGCCCACGATGACGATGAGCACCATCATCACGAACATCAGCAAGACCTTGTTGTCCAGGAACGGCTCGAGCAGCGACACCACTTCGCCCGGGATGTTGGCCACCGTGATGAGCCACGCGCTCACCATCGCGGCCGCCACGAGGAACATCACCACGGCGGTCGTCTTGCCGGCGGCCAGCGTGAGCCGGTACAGGTCCTTGAACTTGAGCTCGCCGTAGACGAAAAGGCCGACGATCAGCGAATAGACCGCCGCCACCACCGCCGCTTCGGTCGGAGTGAAGATGCCGAACTTCATGCCGCCGATGATGATGAGGGGCAGCGCCAGCGCCAGGCTGCCCTGCGCCGTGACCTTGAGCCGTTCGCCCCAGCCCACGCGCGGCGCGGACTTCACGTCCTCCTTCTTGGCGACGATCCACCAGGCGATGCCCACGGCGACGCCCATCAGGATGCCCGGCACGATGCCGGCCAGGAACAGCTTGGTGATCGACACGTTGCCGGCCACACCGAACACGATGAGGCCGATCGACGGCGGAATGACCGGCGCGATGATGCCGCCCGCGGCAATCAGGCCGGCCGAGCGATCGAGCCGGTAGCCGGCTGCCTTCATCATGGGAATCAGCAGTGCGGCCAGCGCGGCCGTGTCGGCCACGGCAGAGCCCGACAGCGACGCCATGATGATGGCCGCCAGCACCGCCACGTAGCCCATGCCGCCCCGGTAGTGACCGACCCACGCCATCGCCAGGTTGACGATGCGACGGCTCAGCCCCCCGGCGTTCATGAATTCGCCCGCCAGAAGGAAGAACGGTACGGCGAGCAGCGGGAAGTTGTCGGCGCCGTCGACGAAGCGCTGCGCAATGATCTGGCTGTCGAACGCCGGCAGGCCACCGGTGTAGGCCAGCCAGCCCATCAGCGACACGCCGCACACCAGCAGCGAATACGAAATTGGAATACCCAGCGCCATGGCACCGAGCAGCGACACGATGAAGATGGTGACTGTCATTGCGCCACCTTGCCGTGTGCGGACACTTCGAGCACTTGCTCTTCGGATTCCATGACTTGAATCAACTCCTGCTCAGGGACCCTTCCGCGGAACAGCCGCCACAGCTTTTCGATATTGAAGATGCCCATGACCACGGCAACCACGTAGCCGATGCCGTAGATCCAGATCATCGAGATGCCGACAACGGGGGATATGTTGGTGACCTGCAGCTCGTGCATTTCATAAGTGCCCATGAGGAACAGCACGTTGCAGAACAGCATGAGCGACTGGCTCATGAAGAAGCAGAACTTCTTGCCGCCCAGCGGCAGCCGCTTGATGAGCGTGTCGACGCCCAGGTGCGCGCCTTCGCGCATTGCCACCATGGCACCGATGTAGGTGAGCCAGATGAAGCAGTAGCGCGACATCTCGTCGGACACGGAGATGCCCGAGTTGAAGCCGTAGCGAAGCACCACGTTACCGAACACCATGACGACCATGGCCACCATGCACACCACTACCAGGAATTCCAGCACACGGAAAAATCCGTCGATCACCCTATTCATGAGTCCATCTCCTTTTTGCTTCTGCTGTTGTTATGAATCTTTTGCTCGCTAGAGCGGAAACGCCTTGAGCCTGGTGGCCGGACGGCTGATGCGCGGGAGCTTCTTGCGCGAGGCGAGCACCTGCTCGATGTCGTGGCGCGCACCGTCGATCAGCACCAGCACGGCTTTTTCGGCGCGTGCGGAGTCTCGCGCAATCACGGCGTCGAGCACCGCGCGATGCAGCGGCAGCGAACTGGCGGGCCCGTTCTTGCGGCTGGTCGATATTTCGAAGCTCGTGCGCAGCAGCGCGCCCAGCGCGCGGCTCATCTGCACCAGCATGCGGTTGTGGCTGGAGCGGATGAGCCCTTGATGAAAACGCAGGTCGGGCGTGATGTAGTCGCCGCCGAACTCGATGGCGCGCTTCATGCCCGCGTAGGCTTCCTCCATGTCGGCGATGTCTTCGGCCGTGGCGCGCAGAGCGGCCAGCCCTACGGCAGCGGGCTCGACCACGCGGCGCAGGTCTTGCAGGTCGCGCAAAAACTCGGCCGACAGGCCCGCCTCGGTCTGCCAGACGATCACGTCGGCATCGAACCAGTTCCACTGGTCCGCCGGCTGCACACGCGTGCCGACCTTGGGCCCGCTGGTGACAAGCCCCTTGGCAATCAGCGACTTGATCGATTCGCGAATCACGGTGCGGCTGACGCCGAGTTCCTCGCACAGAAGAGGTTCCGGCGGAATGGACGCGCCAGGCGCATAGCGGCCAGCGACGATGTCGCTTCCGATGCGGTCGACGGTATTGCCGTGAACGTTCTTGATCATGCGTGCCTGTTGTTTGTCTTTGTTGGGTTTTCTTGCTCTTGCTTCTTGGCGTTAATGACCGGCCGCGCACACCGCCAGCCACTCGAAAACCCTGAACGCCGTGACAGCGTCTCACGCTTATCATATGATGATTGAAAACGCATTTCGGCAGGAAAAACCCTGACCTGCCGGCACACTTCCAGTTACCGGAGACAAGCGATGACCACCCCGCCGAAGAAGAAAAATCCCGAAGACCTGCGCAGCCAGCAATGGTTCGGCCGCAATGACCGCGACGGCTTCATCTATCGAAGCTGGATGAAGGGCAAGGGTGTGCCGCACGACCAGTTCGACGGGCGTCCGGTCATCGGCATTTGCAACACCTTCAGCGAACTCACGCCCTGCAATTCGCACTTCCGCACGCTTGCCGAGCAAGTGAAGATCGGCGTGTACGAGGCAGGCGGTTTTCCCGTCGAGTTTCCGGTCATGTCGCTCGGCGAAACGCTGCTGCGCCCCACGGCCATGCTGTACCGCAACCTTGCGAGCATGGACGTGGAAGAAAGCATTCGCGGCAACCCGCTCGACGGCGTGGTGCTGCTCATGGGCTGCGACAAGACCACGCCCGCGCTCATGATGGGCGCGGCCAGCGTCGACCTGCCGACCATCGGTGTCTCGGGCGGCCCCATGCTCTCGGGCAAATGGCGCGGCCAGGAACTGGGCTCGGGCACCGGCGTGTGGCAAATGAGCGAGCAGGTGCGCGCCGGCACGCTCAAGCTCAAAGACTTCTTCGAAGCCGAAAGCTGCATGCACCGCAGCCACGGCCACTGCATGACCATGGGCACCGCAAGCACCATGGCCTGCATGGTCGAATCGCTCGGCATCGGCCTGCCGGGCAATGCGGCTTATCCGGCGGTCGACGGCCGCCGCAACGTGCTGGCGCGCATGGCCGGCCGCCGCATCGTCGACATGGTGCATGAAGACCTCAACATGTCGAAGATCCTCACGCGCCAGGCCATCGAGAACGCCATCAAGGTCAATGCGGCCATCGGCGGCTCGACCAACCTGGTGATTCACCTGCTGGCCATTGCCGGCCGCATCGGCGTCGATCTTTCGCTCGACGACTTCGACCGGTTGGCTTCCGAGTTGCCCTGCCTGGTCGACCTGCAACCTTCCGGCCGCTTTCTCATGGAAGACTTCTGCTACGCGGGCGGCCTGCCGGTGGTCATCAAGGAAATTGCGGAGCACCTGCACAAGGACGCCATCACCGCCAACGGCCAGACGCTGTGGGACAACGTGAAGGACGCCGAAAACTACAACCCGCAGGTGATCCGTCCGCTGGCAGAGCCCTTCAAGGACAAGGCCGGCATCTGCGTGCTGCGCGGCAACCTCGCGCCCAACGGCGCCATCATCAAGCCGAGCGCCGCCACGCCCGAACTGCTGGTGCACAAGGGCCGCGCGGTGGTGTTCGAGAACGCCGACGACCTGCACAAGCGCATCGACGACGAGAACCTCGACATCGACGAGCACTGCGTCATGGTGCTGAAGAACTGCGGTCCGCGCGGCTACCCGGGCATGGCGGAGTCGGGCAACATGCCGCTGCCGCCGAAGGTGCTGCGCAAGGGCATTACCGACATGGTCCGCATCAGCGATGCGCGCATGAGCGGCACGGCCTACGGCACGGTGGTTCTGCACACGTCGCCCGAAGCCGCCGCGGGCGGCCCGCTCGCGCTGGTGCAGGACGGTGACATCGTCGAGCTCGACGTGCCCAACCGCAAGCTGCACCTGCACGTGAGCGACGAAGAACTGGCCAAGCGGCTCGAAAAATGGGTCGCGCCCAAGGCGCCGCTCGATTCGGGCTACTGGAAGCTCTATGTCGACACGGTGCTGCAGGCCGACCAGGGGGCCGACCTGGCCTTCCTGCGTGGCCGCCGCGGAAGCTTTGTGCCGCGCGACAATCACTAGGATGACAAGACTGGTAGCCATCGACTGGGGCACGAGCTCCCTGCGCGGCGCATTGATCGATGCGGGCGGCAAGGTGCTCGAAGAGCGCAGCGATACCCGCGGCATTCTCAAGGTGCCCGCGGGCGGCTTTCCTGCGGTGTTCGATGAGCTGTTCGGCGACTGGATGCAGCCAGAAGGCACACGCTGCCTGATCTCCGGCATGGCCGGCAGCAAGCAGGGCTGGGTCGAGGCGCCGTATTGCGCCTGCCCCGCAGGCCGCGTCGAAGTGGGCCGCAAGATCATCGACATCGATGCGCGGCCGGGTTCGCGCATTGCCATCGTGCCGGGCCTCAGCGACGAGCACGACGGCGTTCCCGATGTCATGCGCGGCGAAGAAGTGCAGATCTTCGGCGCCATGGCATTGATGGATGTCGACGAAGGCGTCTTCGTTCTGCCGGGAACCCACAACAAGTGGGCCACGGTCAAGAAGGGCCGCGTCACGGGCTTTCGCACCTTCATGACCGGCGAGTTCTATGCGCTGCTGAGCCAGCATTCGATTCTTGCGCGCACGCTTGCCCTCGATGCACCGCTCGACGAAGCCGCTTTCGTGCAAGGCGTTACCCGCGCCGACAACGGCCAGGGCTTGCTGCACAACGCTTTCGGCGCACGCACGCTGGCGCTGTTCGAACGCATGCCCACGCAGGAACTCGCGAGTTATCTCTCGGGCCTTCTGATCGGCGAAGAGCTGCGCACACAGTCGCTGCATGCTTTCGGCGAAGTGGTGCTGATCGGCTCCCCTGCACTCACCCAACGCTACACACTTGCGCTGAGCGCCACCGGCACCGCCACCCGCACGCTCGGCGCCGAAGCCACCTGGGCCGGACTGCATGCGCTGTCCGGCTTTCTCGACGCAGGCAGAACGCCCTCATGACCACTCCCCAAGAAAAATTCGACGCCGCGATGCGCGAGCTGCCGCTGGTCGCCATCTTGCGCGGGCTCACGCCGCCCGAGGCCGCCGATGTGGGCGACGCGATCGTCGAATCGGGCTTCCGGCTGCTCGAAGTGCCGCTCAATTCGCCCAAGCCCTACGCCAGCATCACGCTGATGCGCACGCGCTTTCCGCAAGCGCTCGTGGGCGCCGGCACGGTGCTCGATGCGCAGCAGGTGCGCTATGTGCATTCGGCCGGCGGCGAGCTCATCGTGTCGCCCAACTTCAACGCCGAAGTCATCGCCGAAGCGGTGCGGCTCGGCATGGTCTGCCTGCCCGGCGTGATGACGCCGACCGAAGCCTTCGGCGCACTGGCGGCGGGCGCGACCGGGCTCAAGCTGTTTCCGGCCGAGCTGGCATCGCCCGCTGTGGTGAAGGCGCTGCTTGCGGTGTTGCCCGCCGGCACGCCGCTGATGCCCGTAGGCGGCATCACGCCGGCCAACATGGCCGAGTGGCGGGCGGCCGGTGCGTCCGGCTTCGGCATCGGCTCCGCGCTCTACAAGCCGGGCAAGCAAGCCTCGGCGGTGCGCGCCGATGCCCAGAGGTTCGTCGCGGCCTATGCGGGCGCAATCCACGCCTGAAGCACACTTTTTTCGTTCAACCACATCCACGAGGCCCCGTCGATGTCCGCAGATTCAGACTACGCCAGCCCCGCCGTGCGCAAGTTGCGCGAAGACCTTGCGCTCGCATTGCGCGCAGCCGCACACCACGGCCTGTCCGAAGGGGTCTGCAACCATTTCAGCGTGATGCCCCCGGGCGCGCAAGACCGCTACCTGATCAACCCTCGCGGCCTGCACTGGAGCGAGATCGGGCCCGACGACATCGTTCTGATCGACGTGCACGGCGAGGTGCTTGCCGGCCGCCACCGGGTGGAACCGACCGCCCTCTTCATCCACGGCGCGGTGCACCGCATTACCGGCCACGCCGTCGTGCTGCACTGCCACATGCCCTACGCGACCGCGCTCACGCTCACGGTCGATCGCGCGCTCGATCCCACGCTGAGCCAGAACGCCATGCGCTACATGAACCGCATCGCGGTCGACGCGGTGTACAACGGGCTCGCGCTCGACGATGCCGAGGGCGAGCGCATCGCACGCGCCATGGTGGGAAAAGACGTGGCCTTTCTCGCGAACCACGGCGTGGTCGTGGCGGGCGCCACCATTGCGCACGCCTACGACGATCTCTACTACCTCGAACGCGCAAGCCTGCACCAGGTGATTGCGCAATCGACCGGTCGCCCGCTGGTTCCTGTCGACCCCGAGATGGCCGCCCACGCAGCCGCGCAAATCCAGGGCGAACGCGAGCAGTCCGACCTGTTCTTCGAGGCGCTCCGGCGCATGCTGCCTCCGCCACACGGCTGACGTCCGTTCGGCCGGTTCCGGCCGCGGCACAGGGCGCCTAGGATGGCGGAACGGCTGCGCAGCGGCTTACAGCTCTTTATCGGATTTCGCGCGAGCCTTACACAGCGTTCACATGGAAGCCCGACGATAGGGCTTCCAACCACTCCATTGGAGTTGCCATGAAAAAGCTCATCTTCGCAATCAGCGCCGCTGCCCTGCTTTCGCTGACCGCCCTCAGCGCTCCGGCCCAAGCCCAGACCGGCGGCCGCTTCATTCAGGCCCAGGTGTATGTCGTGCCCGCGCCGCCACCGCCGCGCCATCACTACTACGCTCCGCCGCCCCCGCGGCCCTATTACGGTCCGGGCTACCACCATGGACACGACCGCTACGAGCACCGCCGGCATCGCCATTGGGAAGAGCGCCGCTACGGCCGCAGGGACTACGATGGTGACGGCGTTCCCAACCGCTACGACCGCCGGCCCAACAATCCCTACCGCTACTGATTTCGCGCGCCAGGCCTTGCCCGAGCCGAAGCCGGCTCAGGCTTGCGCCGCCACGCGCCGCAGCAGGTTTGCAGGTGAACGTGGCCAGCCGACACGGCCGAACCATGCGCCGCCTGCAATTGCCGACGCGATGACGATGCCGTACACCACCAGCGCCACGCCTTGCGCAGCGAACACGCCGGTCAGCCCGCCGCCCCAGCGCAATGCGAGCCATCCGCCGATGCCGGCCACGGCGAGCCGCGCGATGTTGCCGAGCACGGGCCACAGCAGGCGACCTGCTCCCTGCGAAGCAAAGTACAGCACCAGGCCCACACCGAAGAAGCCGTAGAGCGGCCCCACCACGCGCAAGTAGTGCGCGCCGGTTTCGAGCATGGCGGGGTCATTGCCGAACAGCAGCAGCCAGGGGCGCGGAAACAGTGCCGCGGCCAGGCCGATGGTTTCGGTCAGCGCAAAAGCCAGCGCGGCACCAGCCCATGTGGCGCGCAGCGCGCGTTCGCGCTGGCCGGCGCCCATGCAGGTGCCCACCATCGCGACCAGAGGCGCGCCAAGTCCGAACACCAGCGGCACCAGCAAATATTCAAGCCGCGATGCGGTTCCGTAGCCTGCCAGTGCGCCTGAACCGAAATGGCCGGTCAGTGCAGTGGCAATGCCGATCGACAGATTGGTTGCCACCGTGGACACCGCACCCACCAACCCGATGCCCAGGATGTTGCGGAACAGCGGCCAGCGCAGCTTCAGCGCGGCAAGCGTCGGGCGCAGCAGGCTGCGCGGCGAGCGCAGGTAGACGATGAGCGCCACCGAGCCCAGCAGGTAGTACAGCAGCAGCGCCATTGCGCCGCCCGCAATGCCCATGCCCGGCAGCGGACCCCAGCCGAAGATCAGCAACGGCGATGCGGGAATGAGAAACGCAACGCCAGCCACCGTCACGTTCGCCGGCACCGCCATGTTGCCGGTGCCGCGGATGATGGCCGACAGCGAGTTGAAGAGCCACACCAGCACCGCGCCCGCAAACACCCAGTTCGAGTACGTCAGCGCTGCCTCCAGCGCGGCACCGGTGCCGCCCATGATCCCGTAGAGCCAGCGCCCGCCGGCCAGCAGCGCGAGCGAGAAGAGCAAGCCGAAGCCGATGGCGATGACCACCGCGTGCCACACCAGCGCGTCGGCATCATCGCGGCGGCGCGCTCCCAGAGCGCGTGCAATGGACGAGGCAATGCCGCCGCCCATCGCGCCGCTCGACGTCATCTGCATCAGCATGACGATGGGAAACACCAGCGCCATGCCTGCGAGTGCATCGGTGCCCAGCTTGCCGACGAAGTAGGTTTCGATGAGCCCGACGGAAGCCTGCGCCACCATCACGAGCACATTGGGCGCGGCCAGCCGCAGCAGCGTCGGCACGATGGGCGCTTCGAGCAGCCGCCGCGTGCGCGGATCGAGTTCCTGGTTCATTCATCGACCCCTGTGCCTTGCACGCGGTGCGCGCTCATGCGGCCGCCAGCTTCGAACGCACGGGCCGCGCTTCGCGGATCGGCAAGTGCACCAGCGCGGCTCCGGCGGCGAGCGCGATGTCGATGTACCAAACGATGTCGTAGTTGCCCGTGGCCTGGAAGACGTAGCCGCCCAGGAACGCGCCCAGGAAGCCGCCGACCTGGTGCGCCAGCATCACGATGCCGAACAGCATTGCCATGTTGGCCGGCCCGAACATCTTGGCGACCAGGCCCGCGGTCGGCGGCACGGTCGACAGGAAGGTCACGCCCATCACGGCGGCAAACACCAGCATCACCGCGGTCGTCTTCGGCGCCAGCAGGAACACCAGCACGGCGATACCGCGCGTGGCATAGACCAGCGACAGCAGCGACTTCATGCGCCAGCGCCCCACGGCCCAGCCCATGGCCAGGCTGCCGACAATGTTGAAGAGCCCGATCATCGCGAGCGCCCAGCCGCCGACTTCCGCCGGCAGCCCGCAGGCCGCGACGACGCCGGGCAGGTGCGTGGCGAGGAAGGCGACGTGAAAGCCGCAAACCAGGAAACCCAGGCTCAGGTAGCGGTAGCTGGGCGTCGCGAGCGCCTGGCCGATGGCCTGGCGCGCACTCAGCGGTTTGGTGCCCGACGCGGCCGCCGACGCCGCGGCCATCGCGTTCGAATTGCCCTTGAGCACCCATGCGGCCGGCAGCGCCAGCAGCACCAGCACGCCGAGCCACTGCATGGCGCCGGCCCAGCCCACGGCGGCCGTCAGGCCGACTGCGATCGGTGCCATCGCGAACTGTCCGAAGGAGCCGCCAGCGTTCACCATGCCGGTAGCCAGGCCGCGCTTGTTCGCCGGCACCAGGCGCGTGGTCGCGGCCATCAGCACCGAAGGGCCTGCCATGCCGGCGCCGCCGGCCGCAAGCACGCCAATGGCGAAGATCAGGCCGGCAGTGCTCGTCATGAGCGGCGTGATGAGCGTGCCGACGGCCACCAGCAGCACGCCGATGAACACCACCCGCCCGGTTCCGATGCGGTCGGCCACCGCGCCCGCGAAGGGCTGCGTGAGTCCCCACCAGAGCTGCCCGAAGGCGAAGGCAAGGCTGATGCTGCCGATGCCGAGTGCGGTCGAGGTATTGAGCGCCGAGAGGAACAGCCCCATCGTCTGGCGCACACCCATCGTGAGCGCGAAAGCGCCCGCGGCCGCCAGCAGCACGAGCCAGAGCGCATGGCGCCGTACAGAGGTTTCATTCATCGCGGGCTCCTGTTTCGTCTTCCGGCTGTCCATCGCCCAGCCCTGCGCGCTGCAGCAACTCCAGGCTCTCGTCGAGAAGGGCATGCAGCGCCAGAACGCGCTCCGTGCCGAGGATGTCGTTGAGCGCCAGCTGCGCGCTGTGCCACAGGCGCTGCGCCTCGGCCCGCTTCTCGCGGCCTGCGTCGGTGATCGACAGCATGCGGCTGCGCGCATCGGGGCCCTCGGTTTGCACCAGGAATCCCGCTGCCAGCATCGGCTTGAGGTTGCGCGTGAGCGTTGACGCGTCGACGTTCATTTCGCGCGCGAGGTCGACCGGACGCAGCGGCCCGAAATGCAGCACGTGCGAGAGCAGTGAATACTGCGTGGTCTTGAGCCCGCTGGGCGCAACGTGCGCGTCATAGAGGCGAGACGCCAGCCTGGAGAGCCGCCGCAAGCGGAAATTGGTACATCCCTGGGGCTTCAGCTGAGGGGGCTTCAGAGCGGTGTTCATTTTTTGATTGTAGCTACAATAATTGCATCTACAACCATCAAGGAGATTTCATGTCCGAGCCCCATTCCATCGACGCCTGGATCGCCCAAGAGGCGGAGATCGTCCAACGCCTCGATGCGGGACCCGGCCCCGGCCTGGCACGACCCGAGCAGATCGCCGGCAAGACCGGGCTGCAGATGATGGAAGCAATGCTGCGCGCCGAAATCCCCTACGCCGCCATCGCCAAGACGCTCGACTTCACGCTTCTTTCGGTGAGCCCCGGCGTGGCCGTGTTCCAGGGCACTCCGCTACCGCAGCATCTGAATCCGCTCGGCACCATCCATGGTGGCTGGGTTGCCACGCTGCTCGATTCGGCGCTGGGCTGCTCGGTCCACACCATGATGCCGGTCGGCCGCGCCTACACGACCGCCGAGCTGAGCGTGAACTACGTGAAAGGACTCACGCCCAAGGTGCAGCGGGTTCGCGCCGAGGGCAAGGTCATTCATTGCGGCCGGCAACTGGCCACCGCCGAGGCTCGGCTTTTCGGACCGGACGGGACGCTGTACGCGCACGCCACCACCACCTGCCTGGTGTTCGAAATGCCTTCTCCCCGGTAAGCCGGGCCGCCGCCATGCCACTCACGCCCCTCGACCCTGGCCTTGCTCCGGCCTTCAAGACTCTGCTTTCGGAGAGATACAGCTGCCGGGCCTACCTTGCAGAACCCGTCGCGCGCGGAACCATCGACACGATCCTGCAGATGGCGCAGCGCACCGCCTCGTGGTGCAACTCGCAGCCATGGCAAGTCATCGTCACCAGTGCGGCCGCCACCGAACGCCTGCGCCAGGTTTTCGATTCCGACGAAGCCGCGGCCGATGCCGCGTTCGACATCGCGCCTCCGGCGGAATACCGCGGCGTGTACCAGGAGCGCCGCCGCGAATGCGGTTTTCAGCTGTACGAAAGCGTCGGCATCGCGCGCGGCGATCGCGAGGCTTCGGCGCGGCAGGCCAAGGAGAACTTCAGGTTCTTCGGGGCGCCGCACCTGGCCCTCGTCACTACCGAGGCACGGCTCGGCACCTACGGCGCGCTGGACTGCGGCGCCTATGTCGGCAACTTCATGCTGGCGGCACGCAGCCTGGGCGTGGCCAGCATCGCGCAGGCGGCCGTGGCGTCGCGCTCGAGGTTCCTGCACCGCTGGTTCGAGATTCCGGACGACCGCCAGATCGTCTGCGGCATCTCGTTCGGCTACGAGGATCCGTCGCATCCGGCCAACCGCTTCCGCACCACGCGCGCAACGCCGCAGCAGGCTTGTCAATGGGTGGATTAACCGGCGCGGCCCGGTGCTTCTTGTAAGTGCAAGGACGTAAAACCGCCTCAATGGCAGTGATAATGATTCGCATCGTTGCCATGCGGCCACGATGCTTCTCTCGAAACCTGTCCCTGCACCTGGAGGATCCTTCATGACCGACCGCCTCGGCGTTCAAGGCCGCGCCGCCCGCGCATTGCTCGGCGTCTCCGCCGCCTGGCTGGCCGCTGCCGCCCTGCCTGCCTTCGCCGCCAACGACGAACTCACGCTCTACACAACGCGTGAACCCGCGTTGATCCAGCCGCTGATCACGGCCTTCAGCACGCAGACCAACATCAAGGTCAACACCGTGTTCGTGAAGGACGGCCTGCTGGAGCGCGTCAAGGCCGAAGGCGCACGCTCGCCGGCCGACGTGCTGATGACGGTGGACATCGGCAACCTGATGGACCTGGTGGACGGCGGCGTGACGCAGCCGGTGAAATCGGCCGCGCTCGAATCGGCCATTCCGGCCAACCTGCGCGGCGCCGATGGGCAGTGGTTCGCGCTCTCGCTGCGCGCGCGCGTGCTCTACGCCGACAAGAACCAGCCGCTCACCAGCTTCCGCTATGAAGACCTGGCCAACCCGAAGTGGAAGGGCAAGGTCTGCATCCGCGCGGGCCAGCACCCCTACAACACGGCGCTGATCGCATCGATGATTGCGCACGACGGCGAAGCCAAGACCGAACAGTGGCTGCGCGGCGTCAAGGCCAACCTGGCCCGCAAGGCCACCGGCGGCGACCGAGACGTAGCGCGCGACATCCTCGGCGGCATCTGCGACATCGGCCTGGCCAACTCGTACTACGTCGGCCAGATGAAGAGCGCCAAGGAAGGCACCGACGCACGCAAGTGGGGCGACGCCATCAAGGTGATCCGCCCGACCTTCGCGGGTGGCAAGAGCGGCGGCACGCACGTCAACATCAGCGGCGCGGCCGTGGCCAAGAACTCGCCGCAGCGCGCCAACGCGGTCAAGCTGCTCGAGTTCCTGGTGTCGGAGCCGGCGCAATCGCTGTACGCCCAGGCCAACTACGAATACCCGGTGCGCAAGGGCGTGGCGCTCGACCCGATCATCGGCGAGACCATCGGCGAGCTGAAGGTCGACCCGCTGCCGCTCACCGACATTGCCAAGTACCGCAAGCAAGCCAGCGCTCTGGTGGACAAGGTCGGCTTCGACTTGTAATGTTGCTCGCCCCCAGGCTTCGCGCACTTCGTGTCGCTTCTCCCTCCCCCTACCGGGGGCAACACCAGTGGCCCGGCAAAGCCGGTTCCACGGTGTTTCCCCGAGGAGCGGGGGCAATGGAAGGCCTGTGATTCGCATGAGTTTCAGTGGCCTGCACGCTGCAGGCCCGCTCTGGCGCAGCGCCTCGTTTGCAATTGCCGTCGGCGTGCTTGCGCCGGTGCTCACGCTCGCCTGGCTCGCGTTCGGCTCCGGCGTGGCGCACTGGGGGCCGCTGTTCGCGCACGTGCTGCCGCAGGCGGCGCTCAATACGGCCGTGCTGCTGGCAGGTGTCGGGGTGCTGGTGCTGGTGATAGGCACCGGGTGCGCCTGGCTGGTCACGGCCTGCGACTTTCCGGGGCGCCGCGTGCTGCACTGGGCACTGCTGCTGCCGCTGGCCATGCCGACCTACATCGTCGCCTTCGCCTACCTGGACCTGCTGCACCCCATCGGCCCCGTGCAGGGTGCAATCCGCTGGGCATTGGGCTTCGACAGCCCGCGCCAGTTCCGCCTGCCCGACCTGCGCTCGATGCCCGGTGCAATCTTCGTGCTGGGCTTTGTGCTCTACCCGTACGTCTACATGACGGCGCGCGCGATGTTCATGACGCAGCCGGCCCACTTGATGGAAGCCGCCCGCACGCTGGGAGAAAGCCGGCGCGGTGCGTTCTTTCGCGTGGCGCTGCCGCTGGCACGTCCGGCGCTTGCCGTGGGGCTGAGCCTTGCGCTGCTCGAAACGCTCAACGACATCGGCGCCTCCGAATTCCTGGGCGTGAACACGCTCACCGTGGCGGTCTACACCACGTGGATCACGCGCTCCGACCTGGCCGGCGCGGCGCAGATTGCCTGCGCCATGCTGTTCGTGGTGGTGGCCCTGGTCTGGCTCGAACGCAACGGCCGCCGGCATCAACGCTTTGGCTCGACGCAGCGCATGCGCCCGATGCAGCCGCGCCGCCTGCACGGCTGGACGGCATGGCTGGCCACCGCCACCGCCGCCTTGCCGGTGATGATCGGATTCGCAGCGCCTGCTCTCTACCTCGTCTGGGAAAGCAGCAAGCGCCTGCGCCAGGGCGGCGGCATTTCGCAAGGCCTGCTCTCCAGCCTCGGCAACACGCTGGCACTGGCCGCGGGCGTGACCGTCGTCGCCGTGGCCGCCGGGCTGGTGGTGGCATGGGCGGCCCGCAGCCAGGGGTCGCGGCCCAACCGCGCGCGCTGGCAGGCACGCGTGGCCGCGCTGGGCTACGCCGTGCCGGGTACGGTGCTCGCCATTGGCCTGCTCACGCCCGCGCTGGCATTCGACGCCGCATTGGCAAACACGTTCGGCCTCGCGGGCCTGCCGCTGATGGGCGCGGGTGTGGTGCTGGTGGTGGCCTGCGCCATCCGTTTTCTCGCCATGCCGGTGGGTGGCATCGAAGCCGGGCTCGCCCGTATTCCGCCGGCCATCGAACAGGCCTCGCGGCTGCTGGGTGAAACCACCGGCGGCACGCTGCGCCGTGTGCACCTGCCGCTGCTGCAGCCCGCCATTGCCACTGGCGCGCTGCTGGTCTTTGTCGACGCCATGAAAGAGCTGCCCGCCACGCTGCTGCTGCGTCCCGCCAATTTCGACACGCTGGCCACATGGCTCTATGCCGAGGCCGCCCGCGGCACGTACGAGGAAGGCGCCATTGCCGCGCTGGCCATCGTCGCGGCCGGGCTGCTGCCTGTGGTGCTGCTGGCACGCAATCAACTGGGCACGCCATCGGCCTTGCCCGGTCCGGACAAAACATGAGTTCCCCTCTTTCCCTCGAGTCGATCCAGCTCGCCTACGAAACACCGCGCGGCCTGCACACCGTGGTGAACGACTTCTCGCTGTCGTTGCCCGCAGGCGAAATAGCCTGCCTGTTCGGCCCTTCGGGCTGCGGCAAGACCACCGTGCTGCGGGCCATCGCCGGCTTCGAGCCCGTGCGCGCCGGCACGATCCGGCTCGGCGACGTGCTGCTGTCTTCGACCCAGGTGCACCTGCCGCCCGAGCAGCGGCGCGTCGGCATGATGTTCCAGGAGTACGCGCTGTTTCCTCACCTCTCGGCAAGCCAGAACGTGGCTTTCGGCTTGCGCCGCGCGGGCCGCGTGCAGCAGCAGTCGCGCACGGCCGAAATGCTCTCGCTCGTCGGCCTCGCGGACGCCGGTGAACGCTTTCCGCACGAGCTCTCGGGCGGCCAGCAGCAACGCATTGCGCTGGCCCGCGCGCTGGCGCCTTCGCCCGCGCTGCTGTTGCTCGACGAGCCTTTTTCGAACCTCGATGGCGGCACGCGCGAACGCCTGACGGCGGAGGTGCGCGGCATTCTCAAGCGCGCCGGGCAGACCGCCATCCTGGTCACCCACAACGATGCCGAAGCCCATGCCATGGCCGACCGCATCGGCGTGATGCACGCAGGCCGCATCACGCACTGGCTGGACACCGCCAAATAGCACAAGGCGCCCATTCGGCGAATGGGCTTTTCGGGAAAAGGTTGTTCGGGATCGCAAGAATGCGGCGCTCCCACCTTCCTATTTTTCCGGAGCACGCCAATGGCCCAACCCCTTACCCTCGTCAGCCACCTGCTGTGCCCCTATGTGCAGCGCGCAGCCATTGCCCTGGCCGAGAAGAACGTGCCTTTCGAACGCGTGGTGATCGACCTCGCGGACAAGCCGGACTGGTTCATTGCGATCTCTCCGCTCGGCAAGGTTCCGCTGCTGCGCCTTCAGCGGCCAAGCGGCGGCGAAGCGGTGCTGTTCGAAAGCAACGTGATCTGCGAATACCTCGAAGAAACCCAGCCGGGCCCGCGCCTGCATCCTGAAGACCCGCTCACCCGCGCCGAGCACCGCGCGTGGATGGAATTCGGCTCGGCCATATTGGGCGACCTGTGGGGCTACGAGACCACGCGCGATGCGGAAGTGTTCGAGCAGAAGCGCCTGGCGCTCGCCGCCAAGTTCGAGCGCGTCGAAGCAGCGCTGGGCACCGGCCCGTACTTCGCGGGCGAAAACTTCAGCCTGGTCGATGCGGTCTTCGCGCCCGTCTTTCGCTACTTCGAGGTGTTCGACGAGATCAGCGACTCGCACATCTTCGATGCGCTGCCCAAGGTGAATGCATGGCGCAAGGCACTGGCCGCGCGGCCCAGCGTGCGCAGCGCCGTGGTGCCGGAGTATCCGCAGCACCTGCGCGAATTCCTGAAGAAGCACGAGGCGCACTTGCTCACGCTCGCGTAAAACCGACAATCGAATTCTTCCCACAACAACGAACAGGCACCCACGAGATGCGACTTCTCCACACCATGCTGCGCGTCGGCAATCTCCAGCGTTCCATCGACTTCTATACGAAGGTGCTGGGCATGAACCTGCTGCGCACCTCCGAGAACCCCGAGTACAAATACAGCCTCGCCTTCGTCGGCTATGGCAACGGCAACCCCGACCAGGCAGAGATCGAGCTCACCTACAACTGGGGCACCGAAAGCTACGAACTCGGCACGGCCTACGGCCACATCGCGCTCGGCGTGCCCGATGCCTATGCAGCCTGCGAAAAGATCAAGGCGGCCGGCGGCAACGTCACGCGCGAGGCCGGCCCGGTAAAGGGCGGCAGCACCGTGATCGCTTTCGTGACCGATCCGGACGGCTACAAGGTCGAGCTGATCCAGGAAAAGTCGAAGGCCTCCGGCGACAAGGCAGAAGCCGCCGCAGACGCTTTGCGCGCACCTTGATCAGCCGCCGCAATGAGTGCCGGCCACCGGGCCGGCACCGCCAGGTTGCAAGCAACCGTAAGAAACGCGAGGCCTGGAATGCACGGGCGAATTAACGAGACAAAATAGCCGCCTTCGCAGGGGCGACCGGCATATTCTTTGCTGCTGTTCCTTGGCAAGAAGCGTTAATGCTTAACGCTTCAGACGCCCGAATTTGCAACAAGAACTTTCATGCTTGAACGCGGATAGCAGTTCAAAAGTATTGAAATGGCTCGTTGATTTTTTCCCCGTCTTCCAAATGAGCGCTTTCTTCTAAAGCGGAACGAATTTGACCAGTTTAAGCATCCGCGGCAAGGCGATCGACCCGGCAATATCGCTCATCGTATTTCTATTTGCCGCGCTCGTCGTTGGAGCCATTCCGTTCGCGTATCACGACACGGCAGCCCAGATCTTTCCGGACGAGGACACGCTGCTGAGCTTCTTCGGCGCCGATTCATGCCAGCTGACCTCCACCACCATCGAGGAAAGAAACTCCTACGCCTGCAGCGCGTTCCTTCTTGAATCGGTGGGGTTGAGCGCCGGCACCGCGCCATTGGCGGGCGCCCTGCTGAGCGTGTCGCTCACCTTGATTCCCATCTTTCAGTTCGCCCGCATTCCCTTGGGCGTATTTCTCGCGTCGCTGGCCTGGGGCGTCATCCGGGCGATTTTTCTTTCTGTTCTCTCCAAGGACATGCTGTCCGCCGCCGTGGTCCTCGTTTCGGTCATGGCCGCGCGGCAACCATGGTTCGGGCTCACGTGGCTGTTGTCCGCCACGATTTACGGCTGGGTCGTCAGAAAGTACTGGCTGCTGGTCAGCGGCGTCTGGTTCGGGCTGAGGCTCATCAGAAAGCAGCTCACTGTATTCAGGCTGCTGGTCGTCATTGTTCTGGTTTACATCGCACTGGCGCTGACATTCCAGATTGCGCTGGGCGTCACGCTGGACTTTGCCCGGCTCGCCGTCAATGAAAACCGGGAGGTTGGCGCCGAAGGATCGCGAACGGTGATCGAGGCGGTCATTGCTTCCGACAATGCACTGCTGCAGGCGCTCAATGCGACGATCACATTTTTCAGGCTCGCATTTCCGCTCGAGCTTCTGCGCTTTGGATCGGTCAGCCAGCTGGCATTTATTTCGATCATGCCTTTCACCTTCATCTGGATGGTGAAGGTCATCGTCAAGAGTGCGAAGTCCGACGATAAAAGGATCATCCAGGCCGGCAAGATTGCCTTGGCGCCTTTGTCTTTTCTCATTATCGAAGGCGTGTTCGAGCCTGATTTCGGCTCCTTTGCCCGTCACTTCGCCATTGTGAGCCCGCTTGTTTTTTCCGCCATGGCAATGCTGCAGAAAGCCGAACTGCGTGAAGAAAAGCGGCTGCGGCGCAGCAGCAATGCCGCCCCTTCCGGCGCACCGGCTCTCGTTGGCGCCATTCAGCAGGATCGCATCTCGTGAAGTCTCAATCCATTGCGGTCGACCAGCCCCAGTACGTCGAATCCATCCAGGCGGGAAGAGGCATTGCCGCTCTCTTGGTGGTGGTTCACCACATCGCGCAAAAATCGCATGCGCTCTCAGGCGGCGCCATCCCCTTGTTCGATTTCGGGATCGTCGGGGTCGACATCTTCTTCATGATCAGCGGCTTCATCATCTACTTCGTCACCGCGAACAAGACAATGACGCATGTGGAGTTCATGGAAAAGCGGATCGTGCGGGTGTTTCCGCTGTATTGGGGGCTCTCGTTGCTGGCATTGCTGGTTCTGATCTTCAAGCCGAACCTGATCAACAGCAACGCGCAGCAAGCAACGGATATTGCCGCCTCGTTTTTCTTGTGGCCCACCACCGCGCCATACCTGGTGAACAACGGCTGGACGCTGACCTACGAGATCATCTTCTATGCGCTCTGGGCGCTTGTCGCGCTGCCCACGGCCAACCGGAAAACCGCAACCATTGCGTGTCTGGTACTGGCTGCAGGCTCATTCATGGGGCTGCTTTTCAACGTAGACCCCAAGGTCATCAATTTTTCGCTGTTCGTGGAATTTGCCTTTGGCGTGGCCGTGGGCGTCGCGTTCAAGAAGGGGGTGTTCCGCCAACACATTCCTGCCGCCATCGGCCTGACCGTTGCCGGTGCTTTTCTCGCCCACCTGGCCATATCCCAGGGCCTTGGCAGTGGCCAGTTGCGGGGATTTGCGCTGGCAATTCCTTCGGCCATGATGTTCATCGGAATCATCCTGCTTGGCTCATTCTGGAAAAGAATGCGCACGGTGCTGGCCATTGGTGACAGCTCCTATTCGCTGTACCTCTTTCATCCGTTCATCCTGGTCGGCATTCCCATCACGGTGAAGCTGCTCGGCATTTCCTCGCCGGTGCAGATACTCGCCATTTCCGCTGCGGTCGGCGTTGCGGCCATTGCGGCTTCGCACATGGTCTACAAGCTGGTGGAATTTCCGCTGACGCAAATGATGCGTGGAATGATCAAGTCCGCGAAATCTCTTGGCGCAGCAAGAGCAAGGTAATTGCGGTCCGCTGAGCCTCGGCGCGATCAGCAGCCCAGCAGATCGGCCAATTGATTGATGTCTCGCGCATGCAGGTTGTTCTCTGCGTTCGGCGAAACATCCTTGGGCTGCGCGCGGCCGAATTCGTGGGGACGCTCGATGTAGGCGGTCTTCAGGCCGCACACGCGCGCCGCGGCAAGATCGTCATGGTGCGCCGCCGCCAGCATGACCTGGCCCGGCGTTGCGTCGAACACTCCTGCCACGCCAAGGTAAGTGCGCGGATCGGGCTTGTAGGCCTTGAACACTTCGGCCGAGAGCACGCAATCCCATGGCAGGCCGGCGCGTTTGGCCATTTCGGTGAGCAGGCCGATGTTGCCGTTGGACAACGTGCAGATGGTGAACTTCTTCTTCAGGCGTGTGAGCCCCTCGACCGCGTCGGGCCATGCGGGCAGCCGATGCCAGGCGCGGCTCAGGTTGCGCTTGGCGGCGGTGTCGAGTTGCTCGGTCAGGCCGAAGTCATGCAGCACCTGCTCGAGCATGCTCAGGTGCAGTTCGTCGAGCAGCGTGAAGCCGCCTTCGCCCGCGGCAATGCGCTCCATCACCGATTTCATTGCGGGCTGGTAGCCGGCGCGCCACGCCAGCGCGAAGGTGGCGCCGTCCACGCCCGGCAACGCGAGTTCGGCCTCGACCGCAATGCCGCTGTGCCAATCGACCACCGTGCCGAAAACGTCGAACGCGATCACCTTCAGGTCGCTCGCGTCGAAATCCGCGCGCATGGTCAGCGCTGCAGTTGGCTCGCGGCGCGTGCCAGCTGCTCGATCAGCGCCCAGTTGCCTTCGCGGATCGCGTCGGTCGGCACGATCCACGAGCCGCCCACGCAAGCCACGTTCGAGAGCGCGAGAAACTCGGCCGCGTTGCCCGCATGGATGCCGCCGGTGGGGCAGAAGGTGACGTCGCCGAACGGCCCTTGCCAGGCCTTGAGCATCGGCAGCCCGCCCGCTTGCAGCGCGGGAAAGAACTTGAGTTCGGTGTAGCCGTCTTCCTGCGCCGTCATGATCTCGCTGCCGGTGGCCACGCCGGGCAGCAGCGGCAAGCCGAGATCGTGGCAGGCCTTGCCCACCGCGCGCGTGTAGCCCGGACTCACGCCGAACTTGGCCCCGGCCAGCGCCGAGGCTTGCGCATCGGCCGCGCTTCGGATGGTGCCGGCGCCGGCCACGGCTTCGGGCACGTCCTTGGCAATGGCTTCGATGCACTCGAGCGCCTGCGGCGTGCGCAGCGTGACTTCGAGCATGCGGATGCCGCCGGCCACCAGCGCGCGCGCCAGTGGAATGGCATGTTTCACGTCGTTCAGCACGATGACCGGGATGACCGGCGCATCGCGCATGACGTCGAGTGCGGTGAGTTTGTCTGTCATTTCATTGCTCCATTGTTCACAGCCACGAGCATGCGCCCTCTTCCGCGGTCAGTGCATTGCGCCGCATGCCGGCGAACAGTTCGCGGCCGAGGCCGTGGCCGTCGGCGATGCGCTTGGCTTCGGGCAGCTTGGCAAGCTCGCGTTCGGCCCATTCGTCGTCGGGCACCAGCACGGCAAGCGTACCCGCTACCGCATCCAGGCGTATGACGTCGCCGTCGCGCACCTTGGCGAGCGGGCCGCCCGCGGCGGCTTCGGGCGAGACGTGAATCGCGGCGGGAATCTTGCCCGATGCGCCGCTCATGCGGCCGTCGGTGACCAGCGCCACGCGAAAGCCCTTGCCCTGCAGCACCGACAGCGGCGGCGTGAGCTTGTGCAGCTCGGGCATGCCGTTGGCCTGCGGGCCCTGCCAGCGCACCACGCACACCACGTCGCGCTCGAGTTCGCCGGCGGTAAAGGCCTGCTGCAGCGCGGCCTGCGAATCGAAAACGCGCGCCGGCGCTTCGATCACGTGGCGGTCGTCGGGCACCGAAGACACCTTGATCACGCTGCGCCCCAGGTTGCCGTTGAGCAGCTTCAGGCCACCGGTGGCGCTGAAGGGGTTCGCCACCGGCCGAGCCACCGCTTCATCTTTTGAAGGCGCGGCGGATTGCCACACCAGGCGCTTGTCGTCGGCCATGGTGGGCACGTTCGCAAATTCGCGAATGCCGCCGGCGCGCACGGTCAGCACGTCGGCATGCATCAGGCCTGCGTCGAGCAGCTCGCCGATCACGAAGCCCGGACCGCCCGCCGCCTGGAATGCGTTCACGTCGGCGCTACCGTTGGGGTACACGCGCGTCAGCAGCGGAATCACGTCGGAGAGGCGCGAAAAGTCGTCCCAGTCGATCACGATGCCGGCCGAGCGCGCCACGGCCACCCAGTGGATCAGGTGGTTGGTGGAGCCGCCGGTGGCAAGCAGCGCAACCATGGCATTGACGATGCAGCGCTCGTTCACAACCTCGCCGATGGGCGGGCAATTGAATGCCGTTTCGCTCGCGCGGCCGAGCACCGTGCGAACGGCCTCGCGGGTGAGCGTTTCGCGCATGGCGTCGCCGGGCTGGATGAAGGCCGTGCCGGGCACATGCAGGCCCATGGCTTCGAGCAGCATCTGGTTGCTGTTGGCCGTGCCGTAGAAGGTGCAGGTGCCCACGGTGTGATAGGCCGCCATCTCGGCGTCGAGCAGGCCCTGCCGGCCGACCAGCCCTTGCGCGGCCTGCTCGCGCACCTTGGATTTTTCGCCGTTCGACAGGCCCGAGGGCATGGGGCCAGCGGGCACGAACACGGTGGGCAGGTGGCCGAAGTGCAATGCGCCGATCAACAGGCCCGGCACGATCTTGTCGCACACGCCCAGAAGCAGCGCGCCGTCGAACATGTCGTGCGTGAGCGCCACCGCGGTGCCCATGGCGATCACGTCGCGGCTGAAGAGGCTCAGCTCCATGCCGGGCGTGCCCTGGGTCACGCCGTCGCACATGGCGGGCACGCCGCCGGCCACCTGCGCCGTGGCGCCGAGGCTGCGCGCCTCGTTCTTGATGATGTCGGGGTAGCTCTGGTACGGCGCGTGGGCCGAGAGCATGTCGTTGTAGGCGGTGACGATGCCGATGTTGGGCGCGCGCTCCGTCACCACCCTGAACTTGTCGTTGGCCGGAATACCGGCCACGGCGTGCGCCACATTGGCGCAGCCCATGCGGTCGGAGCCGCGGTCGCGGTTGCGGATTTCGGTCAGGCGCTGGAGGTACGCGGTGCGCGGCCCCCGGCTGCGTTCGCGAATGCGAGCGGTAACGTCAAGGACGGTGGGATGTGTGCTCATGGGGATGTATTCGGTCGCACTGCCGGCATCTGGCCAATGTCACTTTTGCGACCTTCGACTTGGAAGTGAATAGTACCAAGACAGCAAGACCAAGGCCGATCGAAAACGGCCTTCCGGCAATACGCATTTACATCCCGCATCGAGATCCACGGGCTGATTGGGCGGAGACCGCTCAATCGATGAGCTTGACTTCGACGCGGCGCGCCTCTGCGTTGTTGCCCGAACCCGCCGTGACAGCGGGCTTCTGCAGGTCGACCTTGCTCGCCGGAACGCCCAGGCCCACCAGCACGTCGCGGATCATCTCGGCGCGCTTCTTGGCAAGCTGCTCGTTGATGGCCGCGTCGCCGGTGGTGTCATGAAAACCCGAGACCACGGCCTTGCGGCCGCTTTCCACGCCCTTGATGACGGCGGCCAGCGCCTCGGCGGCACCGGGTGCGAGATCGGCGCTGCCGGTCGCGAAATAGAAGTTCACCACGCCGTTGGCCACGCGGATGCTGGCGCCGTCGGGGATCACGACTGTGACCGTTTCGGTGACCTCGGCCACCGTGGTGGTGGGCGCCGGCGCAGCGGGGGCCGCTGCAATCGCTACGGCAGGCCTTGCCTTTGCCGCCGCGTTCTTGCCCTTGTGCCAGAACGCGATGCCCAGTACGAAAGAGATCACCAGCGCGATCAGTATCACGAGAAACCCGAGGGCGAATTTTTGCTGGCTGTCGTCTTCATTCATGGGTCTGCGTTCTCCGTAGGGAAGAGGTCGGTAAATAATGGTGCGGTGAACCATGATCGCCAAATTGTAGGCGCCGGCCCGTCGGGCCCCGCACCCGACCCCGGGCCGCCGGGGCTGGACCCGATGCCCCGGCCGTTGCGCGACCCGCAGCCGATGCTCGAACAGGCCATTGCCGACTGGGGCGGCCGCGAGGACCTGTGGCTCTTCGGCTACGGCTCGCTCATCTGGCGCCCCGAGTTCGACTTTGCCGAGCGGCGCTTTGCCTGGGTGCATGGCTGGCACCGCGCGCTGAAGATGTGGAGCCGCATCAACCGCGGCAGCGTGCAGACGCCGGGCCTCGTCTTCGGGCTGCTGTCGGGCGGCAGTTGCCGCGGCATGGTGTTCCGCGTGCCGGCTGCACAGGGCCTCGAAACGCTGCGCAGGCTCTGGCTGCGCGAAATGCCCACCGGCGTGTACGACCCGAAGTGGCTCAAGTGCGTCACCCCCGAAGGCCCGGTGCGCGCGCTTGCCTTCACGCTCTCCAGGCGCAGCCCCAATTTCACTGGGGAGCTCAGCGACGAGCGTTATCGCCACATCTTCACCCATGCGGTCGGCCGCTACGGCAGCTCGCTCGACTACGCACGTCAGACCTTGCTGGAGTTGCGCCGCCACTCGATCCACGATGCGGCACTGGCCCGGCTGGTTGCGCTGGCGCACGAGAGGCAAGAGCAGCAGGAGCAACACGACCGTGAGGCGCAGCAAGCGCAATCCGGCGCCGCGGCTGATTGCGGCACGCCTCCTGCTCCGGTATATGTTCCGGGGTCTCCGGACAAAAAAACTTCTTCTTCCCGTTCCTTTTCTTCCCAACAATCTTCCGGACCGTCCAAGGAAAAACCATGAACCATCGTCTCTCGATCGCCACCGGCACCGCCCTTCTCGCCAGCACCCTGCTCTCGGCCTGCGGCGGCATGATGGGCGGCAAGCCGAGCGCGGCCGCCGAACTGATGCCCACCGCGGCGATCTCGCCCAACCCCACGCGCGGCACGGTGACCTTCACCGCGCTGGACCACGGCGTGCGTGTGGCCGGTGAAGTGCGCGGCCTGGCACCGGGCAGCGAGCACGGGTTCCACATTCATGAGAAAGGCGACTGCGGCGACAACGGCAACGCCTCGGGCGGCCACTTCAACCCCACCGGCGGCACGCACGGCAAGTTCGGCGCGCCGGGCAGCCACGCCGGCGAGCTCCCCAGCCTCGTGGCCGATGCCAGCGGCGTGGCGCGCTTTCGCGTCGACATCCACTCGATCTCGCTGACCGAAGGCGCCGCCAACAACGTGGTGGGCCGCGCGCTCGTCGTGCATCGCGACCGCGACGACTTCACGACCCAGCCAGCCGGCAACTCCGGCCCGCGCACGGCATGCGCGGTGATCGCGCGGCGCTGATCGCCAGTTAAGCCAACCCCGCCGAGCGCTCCCGCCAAAGGGCCTCGGCGTGCGCCAGGGCCTCCGGCGTGTCGATGTCGGTCACGATGCCCACGTCGTCCACCACAAGGTCTGCGACCGCGTCGATGGCCCGCATCGCCTTGAGGATGGGCGCGGCGCCAAAGTTTCCCTGCAGCGCCGCGAGCTGCGCGCGGCATCCGGCCGCAAAGCCCACCGGATGGCCGCGCTCGCCCTTGTATTGCGGCTGCGCGGCGCACGTGCGGCCGGTGAGGGCCCCCGCCACCGCGCGCAGGGTTTCAGGGCGCACCAGCGGCAGGTCGCCCGGCAGGATCAGCCAGCCGGCGGCGTCGGGCGTGGCCCGCACCGCGGCGGCAATCGAATCGCCCATGCCCGGGTGGCCGGCGTCTTCCAGGCGCCAGGGCAATCCGCTGGCGCGAACGGCATCGAGCGTTCGCTCGAGCACCGGCTTGCCCGCGAGCGGCGCCTGCAGCTTGGAGCCCACGCCACCGGCCGCGTTGAAACGCTCGCCGCGCCCCGAAGCCAGCACGATCACCCACGGAGAATTAGCCTTTGTCACCATGGGCCGAGTATGTGCGCGGAATGGCGGCGGGCAAGGCTTGCGCAACAATGTCGGCATGACCTCTCCTCCAACCAACGAAACGTTGGCCGCGCTGCGCAAGAGCTACGAGCGGGCCGAACTCGGCGAAACCCACAGCGCCGACGATCCGCGGAAGCAGTTCGAACGCTGGCTCGGCGAAGCCATCGACGCCCAGGTGCCCGAGCCCAATGCGATGACCTTGTGCACCGTGGGCAGCGACCTGCGGCCTTCGAGCCGCATCGTGCTCATCAAGGGCTATGACGCACGCGGAGTCGTCTGGTACACCAACTACGAAAGCCGCAAGGGCCGGGAGCTGTCGGGCAATCCGTATGCGGCGTTGCAGTTCCACTGGGTCGAGCTCGAACGCGTTGTGCGCATCGAAGGCCGGGTCGAAAAAACCAGCGCCGAGGAAAGCGATGCCTACTTTGCCAGCCGCCCGCTGGACTCGCGCATCGGCGCCTGGGCCAGCCCGCAAAGCGAAGTGATCAGCGGCCGCGACGTGCTGGTGAAGAACGCCGCCGTGGCCGCCGCCAAACACCTGCTCTCGCCGCCGCGCCCGCCGCACTGGGGCGGCTACCGGCTGGTGCCCGACCGCTGGGAATTCTGGCAAGGCCGCAAAAGCCGCCTGCACGACCGGCTGCGCTACCGGCTCGAAGGCGGCAACTGGGTGCGTGAACGGCTCGCACCCTGAGCTGGGTCAAGCCTCGCAGGCTGCGACTTTGAATTCGACGCGGCGGTCGAGCGCATCGCTTGCGTCGTCCGCACCGGTGCCCACGATGTTCTCGCGGAACCCCATGCCGGATTCACGCAGCTTCTTCGACAGAGGCGGCGCCTCGCCCACGAGCCGGGTCTTCACGCTCACGGCGCGCTGCAGCGACAGGCGCTCGTTGACCGCCTCCGGGCCGGTGCGGCTCGTGTGGCCCGTGACCACCACGCATGAATCGATCTGCGCCGCCTGGCGCGCGATCTGCCGCAGCCACATCGGATAGGCGGCGCTGATCTTCGGGTCGGCCAGGAAGTCGGTCGAGCCCGGCTTGAACAGGAATTTCACGCTCAGGTTGTTGGTTTCCAGCCCGAGCCGCGCCAGGGCGCCGAAGGTTTTTTCCGCATCGGCCGCGCGGCCGAGATGCGCCTGCGTGAGGTACAGGCCGCTGTAGATGCGCAGCTGCTGCCCGTCGGGCCGGCGCGATGCGGCTTCGTAGCGGCTCAGGGCTTCGCTCATGCGGCCGGCCTCGTAGGCCGCGGTGGCTTCCTGCAGCACGGTCGAAGTGGGCAGGCGCTCCAGGTACAACGCGTCGGCGGCCTGGCCGGGCTGCGTTTCGGCGGTGCGGATGTAGCCTTCCACGCCGCGGTCCTTGCCGTTCACGGGGCTGTCGCGAAAGAAGGCCGTCGGCCGCGTGTCCAGCGTCGGGTCGCTGATGCGCGCCACCGATTGCGCGATGACCACGCCGCTCTTGATTTCCGTCAGCGCCAGGTTGAGGCGGTAACGCCCATCGGACGAATCCTTGTCGCGCACCAGCGTGCCGTTCAGCACGTACTGGGCGCGCTCGATCTCGGCGCTGTTGAACGGCGTGACGGTGAACTGCTTGAACTGCGACTGCATGCGCTGCACCACGCGCTGCTCGGCCACGCGCGTCACTTCGGTCTGCTGGCCGCTCGATCCCTCGAGCAGCGGGTCGATCACGATGCGGCTCTGCTTGATGGTCGACTCCACCTTGGCCAGGAAGGCCGGCAGCTTCTGCGTTTGCACGATCAGGTCGTCCACCGCCTGGTTGACGGCCTGGTCGAAAGGCATGGCGTTGCCCGGCGCGGGCCGGTGCGCACACGCAACGGAAAGCGCCGCGGCGCACAGCGCGAGCACGCGCAGCACGGTCCCGATCGGGTGGATGGTTTTCATCATCAGCATTGGCTCCTCAAGATCTTCATGTCTTCGTCCGACAGCGGCTCACCCACCGCTGCCCGCATGTTGATTTCGCTGCAGCGCCTGGAGAGCGGCGGCTTTTTGGGAGCCGCGGGCTTCTCCACCTCCGGCACTGGCAGCGGCGCCGGCTGCGCGGCCACCGCAACGGCCTGCGGCCTGGGCCGCGTTGCCGCAGCTGGCTTGGGCCCCGCTGGCCTGGCTGCCGGTAGCTCGGCTGTCGGCGGCACCGTCTCCCTCGGTACCCCCGCCGAAAGGCACGGCGTCCTGCACGGCCTGGTATCTGCCGTGGCCGTTGCGGCAAAGGCGGCACAGCACAGCGCGACCACCATCGCGATCGGCGCCATGGCGGGAAACGGCGAAGACCGCACCTGGTAAATCATCAGCCGGCAAATGTAGAGCGGCAGGCGCCGCTCGCCATCTCGCCAAATGGCCACCCTGCCGAACGGCATAGGCGCCCGGGGCTACTAGAACTTCAGGGGAGCCACTGCACCAGCGTCATCACCAGCGTGAGCGTGGCAAGCGCGAGCACAGTCGACACCGCCACGCTGGCCGTTACCAGGTCTTCGGCCGTGCGGTAGCGCTGCGAAAAGAGAAAGACGTTGGCGCCGATGGGCAATGCCGCCGCCACCACCATCACGGTGAGCGGAATGCCGCGCACGCCCAGCAGCCAGCCGATGCCGGCCACGAGCAGCGGATGCAGCAGGTTCTTCACCAGGGCCTGCACCGTGGCACCGCGCCAGTGCCGGCCGATGGGCGTCAGCGCGAGCGTGATGCCCACCATCACAAGCGCCACCGGGCCGAAGGCCTGCCCGAGCAGCAAGATCGGCTTGTCGAGAAAGTCGGGCATCACGAGCCCGGTCTGCGCAAACAGCAGCCCCGCGATGATCGGCATCGGCACCGGGTGGATGATGGCGTTGCGGAGAGCCCGCAGCACCGTGCCAACCATGGAACGCTTCTCCTCCCCGCTCACCACCGCATGCTCGCGCGCGACGGCCAGCTCCAGCACCACGGTGGCGCTCGTCAACAGCACCAGCGAATGCAGCGAGATCAGCGTGAGCAGCACCACCATGCCCTGCTCTCCGTAGGCCAGGCCGACCAGCACGATGCCGATCATCACGGTGTTGCTATAAGTGTTGGCCAGCGCAATGACGGCTGCAGTGCGGTTGAAGCCGCGCAGCGCCAAGGTGCCCGCGAACAGCAGGCCCGAGGCAATGAAATATGCCGCCACCGGCTTCAAGCTCAGCTCTTCCACATGCACCGTGCTCATCGCGCGAAAAAGCAGCGCCGGCGCAAGCAACAGGAAGATCAGGTTGGAAAGGTCCTTGACGGCGTTGCCGCCGATCCAGCGGCGCCGGCCTGCCAGGTAGCCTGCGGCGATCAGGACGACGACCGGCAGCAGCGAAGAAATGACGAACGGGTTCACCCGTCGAGGATAGCCGAGGGTGCATTCATCCCCGCTTGCTCTTCCCCTGGGACGCGCCGAGGAAAGAGCAAGCGGTACGGGCCTCCGGTCAGAACGTCACGCGCAGGCCAACCTTCAGCGAACGCCCCGGCAGCGGCGCGTTCGGGTACACCGTCGTCGTCAGGATCGACGTCGGGCTGTAGGCCAGCTTGTTGGTGATGTTGTCGACGCGTGCATACCAGGTGAGGTTGGCGCGCTGCACCTTCATGCGATAGGTAACGGCGGCATTCCACAGCGTGTAGGAGTCGGTCTCGCGCGCGCCCACGCTCGGCACCCGACGCTGCGCCGCGTTGTAGTCGAAGCCCAGGCGCGCACCCCATGGGCCGTTGCCATAGGCCAGCGTAGCCCCCAGGCGCAATGGCGCAATGCGCGGCAGCGGCTCGCCGGTATCGAGGTTCTTGGCCCGCACGATGTCGCCGCGCCACTCCAGGTCGAGCGTCGAGCCGTCGGCCGAACGCGCAAAGCCGTCGGTGCCCAAGAGGCGCAGGTTGCCATTCGCCTCGATGCCGGTGAACCGCGCGCGCACGCCGCTGTAGAGGTACTCGGCCAGCGTGTCGGTCGCTTCCGGGTCGGTCACCACCTGGCCTTCTTCATCGAGCGTGCGGCCCGAAGCCGTCAGGCCGATGTAGTTGCGAAAGCGCGTGACGTACGCGTTGACGCGGGCCGTGTTGGCGCCCGACTTCCATTGCGCCCCCAGGTCGAACCCGGTCGACTTTTCCTTCTCGAGATTCGGGTTGCCGACTTCCCATGCGGCCGTTGCAACGTGCGGTCCGTTGGCAAGCAGCTCATAGTCCTTCGGGGCGCGCTCGGTGTAGGCGAGGTTCGAGGTGAGCTGCCACTGCGGCGTCAGGTTCACCAGCGCGCCCAGGGCCGCGCTGTGGGGGTTGAAGGTGCGCTCGCCAACGGCAAATCGCGTCACGCTCGGATCGTCCGGGTAGCCGAGCGAGGTAACGCGGACCTTCTCGGTGCGCGCGCCAAAGCTCAGCCGGCCCCACGACGTGCCGAGCTCTTCATACATGAACAGCGCGTTGGAGCGCGTGCGGCTGTGCGGCGCAAAGGCCTCGGCGCCGTCCGCGGCGAAGCGGTTGGTCTCGCTGCTGAAGCCGACCAGGCCTTCGAGGTTGCCGATCTTCTGGTGGCGCACTTCGATGCGCACATCGTTGCTCATGTTCGAGAAGGTGGTGCCGGCCTCGCCGCCTTCGAACTCGGTGTGGCGGTAGTCGGTGTGGCTGAGCTTGGCGTGAACGCTGCTGATGATGCCGCCCGGGCGCCATTCGCCTTCGATCGCATAGCGGTCGGACTTCATGCCGATGGTCACGTCGTCTTCGGCCACCGTGCCGTAGTTGCTGCGGTAGGTGCTGGCCGAGGCGCCGATCCAGCCCTGGTCGAAGAACAGCGTACCGCCCACGGCGCCGCCGTGCGCCTCGTTGGCCGAGTTGCAGATCTTGCGCGCCAGCGTGGGACGGCCGGGCTTGGTGCATTCCAGGTCGATGGGCGCCGAGACGTCCTTGGAGTCGCGGTTGAACGCATCGACGTGCAGCGCCAGGCGGCCGTTGCCGCCCTCGAAAACCACGCCGCCGTTCTTTTCCTTGTTGCCGGTCGAAAAGCCCAGGTCGGCACGGCCGCCGAAGCCGTCGATCGTCTCGGTCGGGATGCGGTTGTCGATCACGTTGACCACGCCGCCCACCGCGCTGCCGCCGTACTGCAGCGCAGAAGGCCCACGCAGCACCTCGACGCGGTCGGTCACCAGCGAATCCACCGGCACCGCATGGTCGTAGCTCAGCGCCGAGGCATCCGGCGCGCCGCCGCCGTTCTGCAGAATGCGGATGCGGTCGCCGTCCAGCCCGCGAATGATCGGCCGGCTTGCGTTGGGACCGAAGTAGCTGCTGCTCACGCCGGGCAGGTTGTTGAGCGTTTCGCCGAGCGTCGATTCGGAGCGCATCAGGAGCTTGTCGCCCGAAAGCGTGGTGGTGGGCGCAATCAGGTCGGCCGCGCCCAGCGGATTGCCGGTGACGGCAATTTCAGGCAGGGAGGCCGCGGGCGCTTCGGCGGGTTGCGCCTGGGCCATGGCCGCGAAGGAAGCCAGCAAAAGAACGGCAGCGCCGATGGCGTTGCGACGGAAATTGGGAATCATGAATGAGCACTCGTTGAATCAAGGGGCGATCTGCCGCCACCGCAGAAAAAGCGCGGTGCAGCAACCGGAACACGGAGGGATTCAGCGAGTGGAAGGCGGGCCGCGCGCGTCGAACAGCGCAACCCAGCGGGCGATGGCCTCGCCCTGCAGATAGGCAAAGGTGGCCGACGGCAGCAGCACCGGCAGCATGACCGTGGGCACGCCCAATGCGCCCGAGCCGTGCGACAGCTGGTCGTACAGCCGGCATTCGGCATCGGTGTGGTCACCGAACAGGCTGGCAATGCCGTGGGACACGTGAGGCAGGTGCGACGCCTTGGCCGCGTGGGCTGCGTGCCCGCGCGCCTCTTCGGCGTGGCTGGCCTGCGCGGCCGCGGTCGCCTGGCCAAGGCCCGGCACGTGCAGCGACCGGTGGATCAGCCCGAGCGTGCCCGCGAACCACAACGCAACCACCAGCGCGATGGCGATCGCACGGGTCGACAGAATCGACCGGTGCGGAGCCTGGCTGGCGATGGTGTGCACGGGAAGCGGGCTTTGGGCGAAAGATCAGGCCTTGACGCGCGAGGCGAAGGTCTTCTGGAACTTCTCGACCTTGGGCCCGACCACGAAAGCGCAGTAGCCCTGGTTCGGGTTGTTCAGGAAATAGTCCTGGTGGTAGGCCTCGGCGGTCGAATAGTTGGCGAGCGGCACCACCTCGGTCACCACCGGAGCGCTGTAGGTCTTGCCGGCCTCGATTTCGCGGATGACCCCTTGGGCCACTTCCTTCTGCGCGTCGCTCGTGACATAGATGCCGCTGCGGTACTGCGTGCCGACATCATTGCCCTGGCGGTTCAGCGTCGTGGGGTCGTGCACCACAAAGAAGATCTCGAGAATTTCGCGCAGGCTGATGACGGCGGGGTCGAATTCGACCTTCACGACCTCCACATGGCCTGTGCGGCCCGTACAAATCTGCTCGTAGCTCGGGTTGACGGTCTGGCCGTTGCAGTAGCCCGATTCGACGTCCACCACACCCTGCACGCGGTCGAAAACCGCCTCGGTGCACCAGAAGCAGCCTCCGCCCAGCACGATGGATTCGGTTTGCGACGGTGAAGAAGACATGGGCTGCTCCGGCAGGTAGGAAAAAAGCGAACCCGATATTGTCGCGGCTTGACGGGCCGGATGCTGGTCACTACATTACTAACCCGCGAGTCATTAATCTCATGCCCACCCCCCGTTCCTTTGTCGACAAGATCTGCCCGGTGCGCTCCAAACGCGAGCGCCGCAAGGAGGCGCGCCCCGGCGAACTGCTGGCAGCGGCCCTCGATCTCTTCGTCGAAAAAGGCTTTGCCGCCACCCGCGCCGAGGAAGTGGCGGCGCGCGCAGGGGTCTCCAAGGGCACGCTTTTTCTTTATTTTCCGAGCAAGGAAGAGCTCTTCAAGGCCGTGGTGGTCGAAAACCTCAGCGGCCGGTTTTCCGAGTGGAACGAGGAATTCGAAACCTTCGAGGGCACCTCGGCGGACATGCTGCGCTATTGCATGCGCGTCTGGTGGGAGCGGGTCGGCATGACCAAGGCTTCGGGCCTGACCAAGCTCATGATGAGCGAAGGCGCCAATTTTCCCGACCTGGCGGAGTTCTACCGGAAGGAAGTGATCCGGCCGGGCCATTCGCTGTTGCGCCGCATCCTGCAGCGGGGCATCGACCGGGGCGAATTCGCGCCGGTCGACATCGACCACGCCATCTACTCGGTGGTGGCGCCTATGGTCTTCCTGATGCTGTGGAAGCACTCGGCCATGGTCTGCGTCGACGAAGACACCTCGCTCGACCCTGAAAAGTACCTCGCCACCCAGGCCGAGACCGTGCTCTACGGCCTCACGCGCCGCCCGGAGAGCGCGGCATGAAGCGTGCATGGACGGCCGGGCTTCCGCGAGCGGGCGCGGCGCAACCTAAAATTGAAGGTTTGTCCTGAGCCCCACAAGGAAAAGCCCCCAATGAACCCGACCCCCACCCTCGAGCGCTTGCGCTTCAACATGATCGAGCAGCAGATCCGGCCCTGGGATGTGCTCGACCTGGAAATTCTCGACTTGCTGGCTGCCATCCGGCGCGAAGACTACGTGCCGCCCGCGCACCGCGGCCTGGCCTTCTTCGACATGGAAATTCCGCTCGGCGATGGCTCCGTTCCCGGCCAGGTGATGCTTTCGCCCAAGGTCGAGGCACGCATGCTGCAAGACCTGCACGTGCAAAAGCACGAGTCGGTGCTCGAGATCGGTACCGGCTCCGGCTTCATGGCCGCCCTGCTCGCCCATCGCGCGGCCCAGGTGCTGTCGCTCGAAATCGACCCCGTGCTGGCCGCCCGCGCCGCCGAAACACTGCGCCAGAACGGCGTTGCCAACGTGGAAGTGCGCAACGCCGACGGCGCCGTGCCGCTGCCGAGCGGCCCCAGCTTCGACGTGATCGTGCTCAGCGGCTCCGTCGCGCGCATTCCGCAGAACCTGCTCGGCTCCCTCAAGGTGGGTGGCCGCCTGGCCGCCATCGTGGGCGAAGAGCCGATGATGCGCGCGCACTTCGTGACCCGCACCAGCGAAAGCAAGTGGGACACCATCCAGCCCTGGGACACGGTGGCGCCGCGCCTGCTCAACTTCCCCGAGCCTTCGCGCTTCTCGTTCTGAACGGGCGCAATCGAATGATCGATCAAGTCCGCCCCGCCGATCTCGCAGCCTGGTTTGCGCAAAACCCCGATGCGGCGCCCGTGCTGCTCGACGTGCGCGAACCCTGGGAGCTGCAGACGGCAAGCGTCGCGCCCCAGGGCTTCACGCTGGTCGCCATCCCGATGAACGAAATTCCGGGCCGGCTTTCCGAACTCGACGAAGGCCAGCGCATTGCGTGCCTGTGCCATCACGGCGCACGCAGCCAGCGTGTGGCGGCCTTCCTGAGCCAGAACGGCTTTGCCGAACTGGCCAACGTGGCCGGCGGCATCGACGCCTGGTCCGCACAGCACGACCCTGCCGTGCCGCGCTACTGATTCTTTCTTCAAGGACGTTCAATGCCTTCCAGGCCCAGGCTTTTGCCTCTTTCCGCAGCGCTCGCAAGTCTCTTTGCCACCCTGCTCGCACTGCCGGCCCAAGGCCAGACACTGAACGAACTCTACGAATCCGCCCGCGGCTTCGACGCCACCTACCAGGGCGCGCGAGCCCAGTACGAAGCGAACGTGGCGCGTGCCGCCCAGGCCAAGGCGGGCATTCTTCCCGCGGTGGGGCTCACGGCCGGCGCCACGCGCAACAACCTCGACATCGACACCCTGACCGGCCCCGGCCGCGGAACCAGCACGCCGCGCGACTTCACCACGCAGAACGTCGGCATCAATGCCACGCAGCCGATCTACCGGCCTGCCAACTGGGCGACCTACGAGCAAGGCAAGCGCCAGGCCGAGATTGCCGAGGCGGTGCTCACCGCGGCCGAGCAGGACCTGATCGTTCGCGTGAGCCAGGCGTATTTCGACGTGCTCGCCAGCCAGGACAGCCTGACGCTGGTGCGCGCGCAAAAGGTGGCCGTGGCCGAGCAGCTCGCATCGGCCAAGCGCAATTTCGAGGTCGGCACCTCCACCATCACCGACACACGCGAAGCGCAGGCGCGCTACGACCTCGTCATTGCGCAGGAGATTGCCGCCGAGAACGACCTGCAGGTCAAGAAGATCGTCCTCGACCAGTTGGTCGGCCGGCCCGGCAGCGTGCCCGTTCCGCTGGCGCAGCCGGTGGTGCTGCCGACGGCCATGCCGGCCAATATCGAAGCCTGGGTGGCGCAGGCCGAAGAAGCGCACCCCTCCATCCGCCAGGCGCGGCTCGGCCTCGATGTGGCCGGCCTCGAAATCCGCAAGGCCGAAGCCGGCCACAAGCCCACGCTGGACGCCAACCTGGGCTACAACATCACGCGCAATCCGCACGGCACCAGCACCAGCACGGTGGGCACGCGCATCGATGCTGCGTCGGTGGGCGTGGTGTTCAACATGCCGCTTTTCGCGGGCTTTGCCACCGAGAACCGCATCAAGGAAACGCTGGCGCTCGAAGACCAGTCGCGCAGCGTGCTCGAAGGCACCCGCCGCAGCGTGGCGCAGGCCACGCGCGCGGCCTACCTCGGGCTGGTGTCCGGCGCAGGCCAGGTGAAGGCGCTCGAAGCCGCCGAGGCCTCGAGCCAGAGCGCGCTCGACGCCAACCGCCTCGGCTACCAGGTGGGCGTGCGCATCAACATCGACGTGCTCAATTCGCAAAGCCAGCTGTACCAGACCAAGCGCGACCTCGCGCAGGCGCGCTACAACGTGCTGCTGGGCAACCTCAGGCTGCGCCAGGCCAACGGCACGCTGACGGTGGACGACATGAATGCGATCAACGCAACGCTGGCGAAGAATGGAGGCCCGTCTTCGCAGCCTTCGCAGCCTGCGCAACCTTCGCTGGGCGAACGACCGCAGACGGCGCCTTCGACCGTGGTGCCGGTCACGCCCCCGAGCATTCCCGTGGTGCCGCCCGTGCCCGTGCCGCCGTTCAATCCGCCGGCACCGACGATGCCTTCGGCACCGCCGCCACCGGTCATCCTGAATCCCCCGGCTCGCTGAGGATCTGGCCTCCGCGGCTACTCGAGCGTAGGTTCAGCTCTCGCGTCTTCTTCCAGAGGCGCGGCGCCGGTCGGCACGGGGTCCGCGGCCTGCGCAATGGCCAGCACCGCCGCGGCGGTGCGTTCGGCCGCCCCGCGGTTCGACGATGAGAAGGCCAGCGCGGCCTGCGCCATCGCAGCGCGGCGCTCGGGGTTCTCGACCAGCTTGAGGGCCGCGGTCACGGCCTGCTCCATGTTTTCGACACGCAGCGAGGCACCGGCCGCAAGCGAAAGCTGCGCGGCTTCGGCAAAGTTGAAGGTCGAGGGACCCATGACCACCGGGCAGCCGCATGCGGCAGGCTCGATGAGGTTCTGGCCGCCCAGCGGTTCGAAGCTTCCGCCCAGCAGCGCGACATCCGCCAGGCCGTAGTAAAGCGCCATTTCCCCGAGCGAATCGCCGAGCCATATCTCGGCATCGGTCGGCTGGCCGGCCGCGCTGCGGCGCGCCACGGCAAAGCCTTGCGATTCGATGAGCGCGGCCACTTCATCGAAGCGCTGCGGATGGCGCGGCACGATCATCCATTGCACGTCGTGCACGCGCTTGGCAATCGAGCGAACCGCGCCCTGCTCCGGCGGCACCGGCGACGTGGCGCCGAAGCGCTTGAGCACCTCGAGCAGCATGCGCTCTTCGCCGTCGCGCGAGCTCGCAAGCACCACCATGGGCTTGGGCAGCCGCTCGCGCAACGCCACGGCCGCGGTGAGCTGGCGCGCGTCGGGCGAGGCATCGAACTTGAGGTTGCCGTAGATGCCGGCCACCTTGGCGCCAAGCGACACCAGCCGGTGCGCGTCGGCCTCCGTCTGTGCCCACACGGCGGCCAGCGCCGAATACGCGGGCCGCGCAAGCCAGCTCAGGCGCTCGGCAGCGGCCAGCGACTTTTCGTTGAGGCGCGCGTTGGCCAACACCAGCGGAATGCGGCGCTCGGCGCAGGCGGCGGCCATCTCGGGCCAGACCTCGGTTTCCATCAGCACGCCGATGCGCGGCTGAAAACGATCGAGAAAACGCGCCACCGCGCCCGGCGTGTCCCACGGCTGCCAGACCTGCGTGTCGCCGGGCTCGAGCAGCTTGGCGCCCTCTTCACGGCCCGTAGCGGTGCCGTGCGTGAGCAGGATGGGGATGCCCGGATACTGCCGCCGCAATTCCGCGATCAGGATGGCTGCCGCGCGTGTTTCGCCAAGCGAAACCGCATGCACCCAGCACTGCCCCTCGCCGGTGGTTGCGTCGTCGTAGTAGCCGAAGCGTTCCTCCACGGCCACGCCATAGCCGGGCTCGGCCACCGCGCGGCGCCGCAGCTTGCGGCGAACCAGCGGTTGCACAACGGTGGTGAAGACGCCGTACAGGCGCAGCAGCAGCGAACGCACGGGGTTCAGTGCGACGCTTCGGCCAGCGTCGCGTCGGCCTTGACGGTTCTGAGGAGCGCGAGCATCTCGGCTTCGATGCGCTTGAGCGCCGCATCGGTCTGGCCTTCGAAACGCAGCACCAGCACCGGCGTGGTGTTGGAAGCGCGAATCAAGCCGAAGCCGTCGGGCCAGTCGACGCGCAGTCCATCGATGGTCGAGACCACGGCCGGTGCCGCGAAGCTGGCGCCTGCAACCAGCTTTTCGACCACGGCGTGCGGCTCGCCTTCGGCGCACTTCACGTTGAGTTCGGGCGTGGAGAAGCTCGTGGGCAGCGCGTTGAGCGTGTCGCTCGCGTTCGGCGTCTTGCTCAATATCTCGAGCAGGCGGCAGCCCGCATAGGTGCCGTCGTCAAAGCCGAACCAGCGCTCCTTGAAGAAGATGTGGCCGCTCATTTCGCCGCCGAGCGGCGAATCGATCTCCTTCATCTTGGCCTTGATGAGCGAATGGCCGGTCTTGAAGATCATCGGCTTGCCGCCCGCGGCCTCGATGGCCGGCGCCAGGCGCTGCGAGCACTTCACGTCGTACACGATGGTGCCGCCCGGCACGCGCGAAAGCACGTCCTGCGCAAAGAGCTGCATCTGGCGGTCGGGGAAGATGTTCTGGCCGTCTTTGGTTACGATGCCCAGCCGGTCGCCGTCGCCGTCGAAGGCCAGGCCCAATTCGGCCTCGCCCGTGGCCAGCGCGGCCATCAGGTCCTTCAGGTTCTCGGGGCGGCTCGGGTCTGGGTGGTGGTTGGGAAAGTCGCCGTCGACCTCGCTGAACAGCTCGGTCACTTCGCAGCCGATGGCGCGGAAGATGGCGGGTGCCGAAGCGCCCGCAATGCCGTTGCCCGAGTCGACCACGATCTTGAGCGGCCGCGCCAGCTTGATGTCACCGACGATGCGCTTCACGTAGGCCTCGGTCACGTCGACATTGCGCACGCTGCCGCCGGGTGCGAGCCTGGCGGTGCCTTCTTCCATCACCTTGCGCAGGCCCTGGATCTCGTCGCCGTAGATGGCTCGGCCGGCCAGCACCATCTTGAAGCCGTTGTAGTCCTTCGGGTTGTGGCTGCCGGTCACTTGAATGCCGCTGCTCGACAGCGTGTGCGCCGCAAAGTACAGCATGGGCGTGGTCACGGCGCCCACGTTGATGACCTCGATGCCGGTGGCAACAAGGCCCTTGATCAGTGCTTCGGCGAGTGCAGGGCCCGACAGGCGGCCGTCGCGGCCCACGGCCACGGTTTTTTCACCGGCGGCACGGGCGGCGCTGCCGAAAGCCCGGCCGAGCGCTTCGGCGACCTCGGCATCGAGCGTGACGGGCACCACGCCGCGAATGTCGTAGGCCTTGAAAATCGACGCACTGAGTTGCATGAGAAGGCATTCCCTGTAGTTCTAAAGACCGAGCCATTGTAGGCAAGCAGTCTGGTGCCCACATGTCCGAAAACGGCCAGTTGAAACGAGTCGAAACCGTATCATTTGTCCATGCCTTCCACACCTGCCTCCACCGAAGTGCTCGAGAGCGATGCCTGCTACCTGGCGATGAAGACACACGACGCGCGCTTCGACGGCTCGTTCTTCACCGCGGTGACCTCCACCGGCATCTACTGCCGGCCGGTCTGCCGCGTGAAGCTGCCTCGCCGCGAGAACTGCCGGTTTTTCCGCCATGCGGCACAGGCCGAGGCGGAAGGCTTTCGCCCTTGCTTGCGCTGCCGGCCCGAACTGGCGCCGCGCGCGGCAAGCTGGTCCACCGAAGATGCCTCGCGCATCCTCGCGCTGCAGGCCGCCCGCCTCATCGACGAACCCGATGCATGGGCCGAAGACGGCCCGGGTGCTGCGCAGATTGCCGCGCGGCTCGGCGTGAGCGACCGCCACCTGCGGCGCATCTTCGAGGCGCAGTTCGGCGTCTCGCCCCTGCAATACCTGCAAACACGCCGCCTGCTCGCCGCCAAGCAATTGATTGCCGACACGCGCTTGCCGATGACGCAGGTGGCATTGGCCAGCGGCTTTGCGAGCGTGCGCCGCTTCAATGCCGCTTTTCTGGAGCACTACGGCCTCAACCCGAGTGCGCTGCGGCGCGCGGGCGGTGCGGAGGGCGGCGAAGGCAAGGCCATTGAAGTGCGCCTGGGTTTCCGTCCACCTTACGACGTGAACGCGATGCTCGGCTTCTTTGCGCGCCGTGCGCTGCGCGGCGTCGAGGTGGCGTTCACGGCCGACGGCAAGGTACCCGCCAAAGGCAGCACGCCCGCCTATGTGCGGCTGGCCCGCACGCTGCGCGTGCAGCAAGGCGCGCAAACGCACGCCGGATGGTTGCAACTGCGCTTCGACATGGAGCGCGAGCAGATGCTGCTCTCGGTCAGCGATTCGCTCGCCGCGGTGCTGCCGATCGTGATCAGCCGCGCGCGCGCCATGCTCGACCTCGACGCCGAGCCGATGGCCATCAACGCCGCGCTGCACGAGGCCTTTCCGCATGGCGACGGGCTGCGCGTGCCGGGCACGGTCGACGGCTTCGAACTCGCGGTGCGCGCGGTACTGGGTCAGCAGATCACCGTGGCTGCGGCGCGCACGCTGGGCTCGCGGCTGGTCGCGGCATTCGGCGAACCCATCGCCACGCCCATCGAAGGCCTGGACCGGTTGTTTCCGACACCGGCGGCAGTGGCAGCCGCGAGCGGCGACGCACTCGGTCAACTCGGCATCGTGCGCCAGCGGCAGGCTGCGCTGCAGGGCATCGCCCGCGAAGTGGCGGCCGGCAAGCTGGCGCTGCATGCGGGTGCCGATGTGCCATCGACCATCGCGGCGCTACAGGAGTTGCCTGGCATCGGTGCCTGGACCGCGCAGTACATCGCCATGCGTGCGCTGCGCTGGCCCGATGCGTTTCCGGCGGGCGACGTCGCGCTGCAAAAAGCATTGGGTGTGACGACCGCGCGCGCAGCGAGCGAGGCATCGCAGGCATGGCGCCCGTGGCGCAGCTACGCGGTGCTGCGCGCATGGCATGCGCCTTCACCCTCGCCGGCCACGGCCGCGGACTCACCCGCGGCGGAACCCTCTTCCAGCAACATCGCAACGGCAGGCGCCTCCGCCTGAAACGTCATGAAGTTCAAGACCAAAGTCATCTACACATCGCACATCGACACGCCGCTCGGCGGCATCACCATGGCGGCCACGGACGAAGGCCTGGCGGGTGTCTGGTTCGACCAGCAGCGCCACTGGCCCGACACCACGGGCTGGCAGACCAAGGACGATCATCCCGCGCTCGTCGAAGCCGGCGCGCAATTGCGCGACTACTTTGCCGGCAAGCGCGACACCTTCGACGTGAAGCTCGACCTCTCGCACGGCACCGCGTTCCAGCAGAGCGTGTGGCAGGCACTGCTTGCCATACCCGCAGGCAAGACCATGACCTACGGCGCACTGAGCGCAAACGTGGGCAACCCGACCGCGGTGCGTGCGGTGGGTGCGGCCGTGGGACGCAACCCGATCAGCGTGATCGTGCCCTGCCATCGCGTGCTCGGTGCGAACGGCTCGCTGACCGGTTACGCTGGCGGGCTTCACCGCAAGACCGCCTTGCTGGAACTCGAATCGAAATAGCGCCGGCTCCGGCCGCGCGCACCATCAAGAGAACGCATGAGCATGACAACGAAAGACAACACCACAGCTCCCGACTCGCCGAAGCCCAAGGCCTGGCTCATCGATCTGGTGCTGCTGGGCGCGCTCTGGGGCGCGTCTTTTCTTTTCATGCGCATCGGCGCGGCCGAGTTCGGTGCCTTGCCGGCGGCCGCGGTGCGCGTCGGCGTGGCCACGCTCTTCTTGTTGCCGCTGCTGTTCATGCGCGGCCACGGCGAGGTGCTGGCGCAGCACTGGAAGGCGTCCATGGCCATCGGCGTGCTGAACTCCGGCATTCCGTTCGCGCTGTTCTGCTTTGCGCTGCTCACCATCAACAGCGGCCTGGCCGCGGTGATCAACGCCACGGTGCCGATGTTCGGCGCGCTGGTGGCGTGGGCCTGGTTTCGCGACCGGCCCGATGGCTCACGCATCGTCGGGCTGATCATCGGCTTTGCGGGCGTTGCCATGCTCGCAAGCCGCAGCGCAGGCTTGCACGCCGATGCAGGCGGCAATGCCGCGCTGTGGGCCGTGCTGGCCTGTCTTGGCGCCTGCGCAAGCTATGGCGTGGCGGCCAGCGCCACGCGGCGCTACCTGGGCGGTGTGCCCGCGCTGGCCACGGCCACCGGCAGCCAGATTGGCGCCACGCTGTTCCTTGCGTTGCCCGCGCTGTGGTTCTGGCCCACGCAAATGCCCAGCCTGCGCGCATGGCTCGCGTTGCTGGCGCTGGGCATCGCCTGCACCGGCCTGGCGTACATCCTTTTCTTCCGGCTCATCGCCAATGCGGGACCGGCGCGCGCGCTGACCGTGACTTTCCTGGTGCCGGTGTTCGCGGTGTTCTACGGCGCGGTGTTCCTCGGCGAAAACATCACGCAGTGGATGCTGATCTGCGCGGCCGTCATCGTGTGCGGCGTGGCGCTTTCCACGGGCCTCGTGAAGCTGTGGCCGGGCGCGGGCTCGGCCGCCGCTACATCGCCGCCGCGACCACGTTGACCGACAACGCAAGCACCAGCATGTTGAATGCAAACGCGAGCACGCTGTGCACCAGCGTGATGCGCCGCATCTCGCGCGAAGTGGCCTGCACGTCCGACACCTGCGAAGTCATGCCGACCACGTAGGCGTAATACAAAAAGTCGAAATAGTCCGGCTCGTCCTTGCCCGGAAAATCCAGCCCGCCGTCGGGCGAGCCGTCCCGCTGGTCGATGTAGTAGCGGTGCGCGTAATGAAACGCGTAGATCGTATGCATCATGAGCCAGGAGCCCACGAGCGCCACCAGCCCCAGCGCGATGTGCGCGGCCCGCGCGGGACCGCTCATCAGCTTGACCTGCTGCAGCAGCATTGCAATGGCAACCACGCTCGCACCAATCGCGACCAGCACCGACACCAGGATCACCAGGTTGGGCTGGTCCAGCGACTGCGCGCGCTCGCGGGTTCGCTGTGCATCGAAAGTATCGGCCAGCCACCACGCGAGAACCAGGAAGACCGCAGCGCCGGTGCACCAGCCTGCAAGGCCGCGCACCATCGGCTCGAGCGGAGCGACCGCCGCAATGGCAATGCCTGCCACCGCGCCATACAAGAGACGCTGCGGACCGGTGGTCGTGGAAAGATGTTCGTGCATGTTCAAAGCTTAGCTTGAATACTTTTTCAGGCGCGCTAACGCCTGCATCGACAACGTCCTACAAGCACAGCGGCAATCAGCGCATGGGTTTTTGGCATGCGCCCTATTAACTTGTCGGTCATCAAAAAGGGAGCCCCGCCCGGAAGCACCGCGCGCATAGAAATTGCGTGTCGAGCCCGAGGCATTTTTTTTGCCTTCTGAAGGACCTTTCATGCTGCTGCCTCGCTCCCGCCCGCTCGCCAACACCGCAAGATTGACGACGCTGGGCACTTTGGCCGGTGCCGGATTGATCTTTGCCCACGCAAGCGCCTGGGCGGAACCTTCACCCGCACTCGACCGGTTCAGTTTTTCGGTGGGAGCCTTCAGCGCCGATCCCAAATTCAATGCATCGGTCAGCTCGCCCTACGGCGCGCTGCGAACGCGCGACCTCGAGCCCGGCCGCGTGACCATGCCGCGCGTGACGGCGGACCTGCTGATCGGCGACAGCCACGGCCTTTCGTTCGACTACTACCGCTACAAGCGCGACTACTTCGGCCAGGCCGGCGGCAGCGAATCGCTTGGCGGTTTCGGCACGTTCAATGCCCTGGGCAACGCCAACCTCAACGTGAAGCTCGACTTTGCCAAGCTCTCGTACAAGTGGTGGCTGGGCACGGGCAACACGGTGTTCGGGCTGGGCGCGGGCGCGGCCTACTACCGCATCAATGTGGGCGCGAACGCCAATGTGGCGGTCAACGGGCGCATCAGCCAGTTGAATGAAGACGCGAGCGACGATGCCATTGCCCCCTTGCTCGAAGTCGGCGTGCGGCATGCCATCAACCCGGACCTGCGCCTGTTTGCCGACCTCTCGGGCGTGCGCAAGGGCGGCGGGCGCTTTCACGGCAACATCTACAACGCCAGCGCGGGCGTGGAGTGGTTCCCTGTGAAGAATGTGGGCCTGGTGCTGGCCTACGGCGTCACCAACATCGACCTGGCGCGCGAAAGCAGCACCGCCGAGACGCGGGTCAAGGTCAAGCTGCACGGGCCGTCTGCCTTCCTCAAGGCGCGGTTCTGAGGCTTCCACTGCCGCAGCGGCCCGGCGCCATGCATGCCATGCGCGGGGCGCCGCGCGCATAGGTGCTTGCGATCATCGGCGGCCGCGCCCCCGGCCCCTATGATCTTTTGATGTACACCCCCGCCACACTCCGCCCCGACAACATCGACGTGTGCGCCGCCAGTGCGCGCCGCACCCGCAGGCCGCGCTCGCTTCTGCTTGCCGCGCCGGCGGCGGCGTTGCTGCTGGCAGCGGCCGCACCGGCCCACGCGCTGGTCATCGGCGTGACGGAAGGCGTGAGCTACCAGGTGACGGAAAGCCAGATCGCACCGCGCTTCGAGCCCATTGCCGAGGCCTTGAGCAAGGCATTGAAGCAGCCGGTGACCATCAAGGTGTTGATTTCGTACAACGGTGCGCGCGAGGCCCTGAAGGAACAGCAGGTCGACATGGCCTTCATCCACCCGGCCCATGTGGCGCTGGAGGCCATCAAGAGCGGCCGCTACCAGGCGCTGGCCTGGACCGGCGGCTTTACCGCATACAAGGTATCGCTGCTGTGCAAGGAGCCGCAGCCCATCTCCGACTGGAAGAGCATTGTCGGCAAGGGCCTGGTGATGCCCGACCCGGATTCGATCACCTCGGTGATCACGCGCGCCATGCTGCGCGAGCAAGGCGTGCAGGCCGCCTCGCTCAAGCTCACCAACACGCGCTACCAGGACGCCGTGCCCTTCTACGTGAAGAACGGTTTTGCCGCTTATGGCGCCACGGCCTCGTCGGGCGTGATCAAGGCCTGGAAGGACAGCGGCGGCAACGTGTGCGCCGAGTCGCGCGCGGTGCCCATCAAGCAGTGGGTGGCCTCGCGCAAGCTCGATGCCGCCACCACCGCCGCGGCGCGAGAAGCCCTGCTGGGGCTCGCACAAAGCGACGCCGGCAAGCGCGCGCTTGCAACCTCGACCTACACTGGCTTCGTCGCGCCGTCGGCCGAAGTCGAGGCCGCCCTGCTCACCTGGCTGGGCATCTGAAAAACCGGCCGGCGCGGCGCCATGGCTCCGCTCCTTTTCCGCTCTTTCAAAATTGCCCATGCACGATCTTTCCAGCTTTCCCATCACCAAGAAATGGCCCGCGCTCCAGCCTGACAGGCTGCAGCTCTATTCGCTGCCCACGCCCAACGGCGTGAAGGTTTCGATCATGCTGGAAGAAACCGGGCTGCCTTACGAGGCGCACCTGGTGAGCTTCGAGACCAACGACCAGATGTCGCCGGAATTCCTGTCGCTCAATCCGAACAACAAGATTCCCGCCATCCTCGATCCCGACGGCCCCGGCGGCAAGCCGCTCGCGCTCTTCGAGTCGGGCGCCATTCTTCTCTACCTGGCCGACAAGACCGGCCAGTTCATTGCGCAAGATGCCGCGGGCCGCTACGAAACCATCCAGTGGCTCATGTTCCAGATGGGCGGCATCGGCCCCATGTTCGGCCAGCTCGGCTTCTTCAACAAGTTTGCCGGCAAGGACTACGAAGACAAGCGCCCGCGCGACCGCTACGTGGCCGAATCGAAGCGACTGCTCGGCGTGCTCGACAAGCGCCTTGCAACCAGCCAGTGGGTGGCGGGCGACAGCTACTCCATCGCCGACATCGCCATCTTCCCGTGGGTGCGCAACCTGGTCGGCTTCTATGAAGCGGGCGACCTGGTGGGCTTTGGCGAGTTCAAGAACGTGGCGCGTGCGCTCGAAGCCTTCGTTGCGCGGCCGGCCGTTGCGCGCGGCCTGGCCATTCCGAAGCGCGGCTGATTGCCAGGGGCGGCGCAGCCGCCGCTCAATCCGAAAACAGAACTATTCATTTTCGGAGCGAGTGTCTCTTTCAGGCACGCACATGAGGTTCCCGAACCTTTATCGCACCTCGTTGGGCAGCGGTTAAGGTTACACTTCAATAAGAATAATTCTTATTCAACCATCCGCGTCACCCTTCGCTCTTCGCCGGTGACCGGCCCGGGAACCACCACCACTGCGAATGCTTGCGAGAAGGCGATCGGATGCGCGACCTCGTCCAGGAACTGGTAGCTCACTATGCGGACTTGCGTCGGCAGCTGACGCGCGACCTGCGGGACCCTCACTACGCGGCGGACATCGCGCAATCCAGCTTCGAGCGGGTGTATGCGCACGCACTCAAGCTGAACAAGGACATCCGCATCGGCGCGGCACCCGATGCGCTGCAGGGCTCGGGCATCGAGTCGCCAAGGGCGCTGCTGTTCCGCGTGGCGCGCAACCTGTGCGTGGACGACGCACGTCATCGCAAGGTGGCGCAGGAGTGGGCCAGCACGCATTTCAGCGCCGGCTCGCGCCAGACGGTGCCGTCTTGCGAATACATCGCCTCCCAGCAGCAGGTGCTGGCGCGCGTGGTCGAAACGCTGGAAACGCTGCCGCCGCGGCGGCGCGAAGTGTTCCTGCTGTTCCGCGCCTACGGACACACGCGCGCAGAAATCGCGCAGCAGCTCGGCATCACTGAAATGGCGGTGGCCAAGCATCTGCTGCGCGCCGCCATCGACTGCTCGCGCGTGTTTGCGGCGTTGCGCTCGGAGCTGGTCGAACAGACCACCGTCTCGAACCGAACGGGCTTCGACGCGAAGCTGGCCGAAGACTTCGCCTGAGCGACGCAACGTGGCAAGCGCGCCGGAAGAAAAGCTCATCGAGCGTGCACTCGCGCTCATCGTCGAAAGCGAAAGCGCCCCGCAAGATGCGGCTGTTGCCGCGCGCCTGGCCTTGAGCCGTTGGCGCAGCCGGTCGGCCGAACACGCAGCCGCAGCGCAAGAAGCGCGGCGTCGCTGGGACGCCCTCGGCGGCATGGCGACGGAACTGCGCAACCTGCAAAAGTAGCGGCGCCGCGCCTCACTGCAGGCGCCCCTCTTCGCGCAACGCCTCTTCCATCGAAGGCTTGATCAGTGCGGCGCCGGTCAGTGCCCACAGCGTCAGCACGTCGTCCAGCGCGCAGATGTTGCCGGGGTTCACGCCAAGCCAGCGTATGAGCTCTTCGGCCCGCTCCGGCGAGGGCGAATCATGCAACGTGCAGAAGAGCGTCCAGGCGACGTCGAAGGCCGGGTCGTCGTCGGTCGGCCGGGTCGTCTTGTCTTTCATTCCCCTCCTTCACGCTGCGAGGCTTTCCCGCGATTCGCGCACCTTGTCCTCGACGATCTTTCCCGCCTGCATGGTGATGACGCGGTCGGCCAGGTGAAAGTAGCGGTCGTCGTGCGAGATCACCACCAGCAGGTGTCCCTTGGCGCGCAGCTCGGGCAGCAGCTCGGTATAGAAAAGATGGCGGAAGGTCGGGTCCTGGTCGGCGGCCCATTCGTCGAACACCAGCACCGGGCGGCCTTCGAGGTAGGCATGCACCAGCGCCAGCCGCTTGCGCTGCCCGGTCGAAAGATCGGTGGTGCTGAATGCGCCGTTCTTCAGGCTCACCTTGTGGGCAATTTCCAGCCGCTCCAGATAGGGCAGCGCCGTTTCGGGCAACACCTCCATGCCGGCGCCGCCTTCGCTTTCTTCACCGGCCACGAGGTCTTCGAACAGATAGAAGTCGGAGAACACCGTGGTGAAGAGCTGGCGGTAGTCGTCGCGGCCTTCGGGCTTGACCACCGAGCCGTCGATCAGCACGTCGCCTGCCTGCGGCGCATACAGGCCCAGCAGCAGCTTGATCAGCGTGGTCTTGCCGGAGCCGTTGTCGCCCACCACAAACACCATTTCGCCGCGGCGCAGCTTCAGGTCGATCGGCCCGAGCGTGAAGGCCTCGCCGCCTTCGGGCGCATCGAAGGCATAGCGCACGCCGCGCATGCCGATCTCGTTCTTCAGGATGACGCCGTTGGACGCGCGCTCCAGGTGCAGGTGCGGCTCCGGCGTGGCAAAGCGGGCCGACAGGTCGCCGATTCGCTGGAAGGCCACCTTGGCACGGCCCACGCCGGGCAACAGGAGCGCGATCTGGTCCAGCGGCCCCTTCAGGAACAGCAGCACCAGCACGAAGCCGCTGAGCACCGCGGGCTCGGTCGGCTGGAACGCAGCCCAGCCCAGGATCAGCGCGATCAGCAAAAAGAACAGCGCCGAGCCGAAGGCGGTCGCAATCACATAGGTGTTGATGGCGCGCCCGTTGACGACGCGGATGGTGTCGACGATGCGCTCGATCTGGCCGGAGAACATGCGCGTGCGGCGCGTGCGGTGCATGCGCAGTTCCTTCGCGCCTTCGCTGATGGCGCGGTAGGCCTTGTGCAGTTGGTCTTCCTGCTCGCGCGCTTTCCAGAAGCCGGCTTCGCCGCGGATCTGCGCCATGAGCTGCACCGTGATGCCGATCACCAGCGCCACCAGCATCAGCCCGAACAGCGGCAGCGAAAGAAATGCGAGGTAGCTCAGGCAGCCGAGTGCCACGGCGATCGCGATCAGCATTCCCGACAGCGCGAACGCCACGTCGCTGATCATGTCCACGTCCTGCGACAGCACCGGCATCAGGCGGTGCGTGCGGTAGCGCTCCAGCGCATCGATGGGCGCCGCGAGAATCTTCTGCGCCAGGCTCTTGCGCACCTGGGCCACCAGGCGCTGGCCGACGAAGTTGGTCGACACGTCGGACACCATGCGCCCGAAGAGCGCCACGCCGCACAGGCCGATGAAGGTCAGCAGCAGGCCGCCGGCCAGCCCGCCCGGTTGGTTGAGCACCCGGTTGATGGTGCCGAGCAGCGCGACCGTGGCGGCACCGGCGCTGATGCCCGTGACCGCGGACAGCACTATCCACGGAAGAAAGGGTTTCAGCAGGCGCCCGATTTCGGCGCCGTTGCCTGCGGTGGTAGTTGTCATGCAAAGGCTCTTTCCGCCCGGGGGCGACAGCTGGGTAACGACCATGCCGCCTGGCACGGCCCCGGTGGCTTCGTGCCACCTACTGCCTAGACGGTTGAGCCGCGGCAATGTTCAGCGCGGTGCGCGTGAACAGTTGCCCTGCAAATCCGTCTTGATGGCATGACCTTGCCGACGGCCGATCCGTGATCCCGCTGCTGGAGCCCCTGTTCCCCGGCGAGCTGGCCGTGCATGGCGAAAAGCTGCAATGCGCCGACACCGTGCCGCCCGGCGCGGTGCGCGTGGCGGATCTTGCGCAATCGCCCGCGCTGCTTGCCGACGTGCTGCAGAGAAATGCGCGCTACCGGGGCGTTGCCGGCACAGACCTGCGCGCCGTTGCGTCCGCATGGAGCCTCGAATACATCGCGATGCTGCTGCCGCCCGTGATGGCCGCGGCCAGCATGCTGCAGCACGTGTTTCCGGTTGCGGCGGAACACACCTGGGTGCGGCTCGACGCGCATGGCGGCCCCGCGAGCTTTCACATCCGGCACATGGGCCGGCCGCACCGCGGGGCCGGCACCGCGGAGCGCTACGCGCCGCTGCTCTGGCAGCACCTTGCGCCGCTGTTCGAGGCGCTCGCCGGCCTGACGCGGCTCGCGCCCAAGATTCTCTGGAGCAACACCGTTCGGCTCATGGAGCCCGTATTCGACGTGGCGCTGGCCGCCACCGGCGGCGCACCGTCGATCTCGCGCGACCGGCAGCTGCTGCTGCACAGCGCCACGTGGCCGAACGAGCTTCGCCCCAACCCGCTTCACGGCCGCGAACGCAGCCACCCCATCAAGCTGCACCGGGAGTGCTGCCTCAACTATCTGTTGCCGCACGAGCACCACTGCAACGCCTGCCCGCTTGCGCAGGAGCATCGCGGTCTCGGGTGAACAGATTGCGGGCCATTCCGTCTTCCATCTATCCATCCATTCCACACATATGTCCAAGGCCAAGCTCGTCTACATCCTGTCTTTGAGAAATGCCGCCGCCGACAAGGCCGGCCAGCATATTGCGTACAAGGGAGAACAGCGCTACATGGCCTCCCCGCTCGAGTACCTGGCCAAGGCGCTCGACGAGACGCCGCTGGGCGACGCCTACTCGCTCGAAGGCATCGTCATAGACGACGATCCGCGCTCGCCGAAAGACCAGGCCGCGCTGCAGGACTACGGCTTTTCATGCCAGCCAGACAAGAAATGGATCTTTCCGGCGGGCCTGAAGACGCAAGGCAAACAGCTCACGGACATCTTTCATCCGGTGCCTTCCGAATACAGGCGGCTGCCGCTCGATTCAGCCGAACGCCCCGCGGGCAAGAGGCGCTTCGAGCGCACCCTGCTCGACAAGCTGCTGACGCTGCAGGCCGACATCGTCGTGCTCGACGGCCTGCTCGTGATCCTCGACGAGCTGGTGCGGCCCGGCGCACCGTTCCACCGCAAGATCGTCAACATCCATCCGGGCATCACCCGCATCGAATCGCCTTACGAGCGCCGCGGCGCCTACGCAACCCTCGATGCGCTGCACGGCGCGCAGGGCCGCAAGATCGTGAACTGGCAAACGATGGAAAGCGTGCCCGTGCCTCCGCTCTACAAGACAGGCGCCTCGCTTCACTACGTGGACAACGGCATCGACTCCGGCGAGGTGATCCACGACGCGCTGCGCACCACCATCGACCCGAACGACACCATCCTCGAGCTGCGCTGGAACAACTTCAACCACAGCCTCTTTCCCGCGCTGCACGAGGGCCTGGCCCTGCTCGCAGCGCAACGGCAACCGCTCACCGAAAGAACCGCATGACGCCAACTCCCCATGTCTCCTATGCGGGCGGCATGCCGCACGCCATCACGCGCGACGGCGACACGCTCAGCGTGCGCAACACGCAGGACGAAACACGCTCGCTCTGGAAAACCAGCCAGGCGGCCTCAGGCGCCGTGCTCCAGTGGGTGGACGGCAGCAATGCGTCCACGGCCCACCTGCTGGCCGCACTGGAAGGCGCGTTCGAACACCACCCGGCCCACAAGACGCTGCGCGTGGTGCCCAGCCAGCCGGCGGCGTCGCTCGTGCAGGCCGGCGTGCTGCTGCAAGCCGAAGGCGGCCAGGCCCTCGCCTGCCGCGACATGCTTTGGCAGCAGCCTTCGCTGTGGCTGCCCGCAGTGCACGCCCCCATGGCCCTGCAATACGCACTGACCAACGGCAAGCGCCACCCCGTGCGCCCGCCCAAGCCGCGCGGCGTGCTCTACCAGCGCTTCATTCCCTGGCTCGGCAAGACCTTTTCGTTTCGCAGCTTCGACTTCGAGGCCGACCTGCCGATGTTCAACCGCTGGATGAACGACCCCGACGTGGCCGTGATCTGGGAGGAAGAAGGCGACCTGGACAAGCACCGCCAGTACCTCTCGGCCATCGACCGCGATCCGCACATGTATTCGATGATCGCCTGCCTCGACGGCGAGCCCTTCGGCTACTTCGAGATGTACTGGGCCAAGGAAAGCCGCATTGCGCCGTTCTACGACGTGGACGACTACGACCGCGGCTGGCACGTTCTGATCGGCGAGCCGGCGTTTCGCGGCAAGGCCTTTGCCACCGCCTGGCTCACCTCGATTTCGCACTACATCTTCTTGTGCGACCCACGCACCCAGCGCGCCGTGGGCGAGCCGCGCATCGACCACCTGCAGCAGATCCGCAACCTCGACAAGTCCGGCTACGCGAAGGTGAAGGAATTCGACCTGCCGCACAAGCGCGCCCTGCTGGTCGTGATGCTGCGCGAACGCTACTTCACCGACGCCCTCTGGCTGCCCCGCAGCGACGGCGCCGCCACGCCTGCCCAACATTCTGCGTAAAGGAAAACCGCCATGGTGATTCACGACCTCATCGGTATCGGCTTCGGCCCTTCGAACATCGCACTGGCCATTGCGCTGGACGAGAAACGGCGCGACGGCCGCCGCGTCGATGCGATGTTCATCGAGAAGCAGGCCGGCTTCGCCTGGCACAAGGACATGATGCTCGACCAGGCGCACATGCAGATCTCGTTCATGAAGGACCTGGCGACGCTGCGCAACCCCACCAGCCGCTTCACCTTCATCAACTACCTGCATGAGAAAAAGCGCCTGCAGGACTTCATCAACCTGAAGACCTTCTTTCCCAGCCGCCACGAGTTCAACGACTACCTGGGCTGGGCCGCATCCCAGTTCGAAGATGCCTGCGTCTACGGAGAAGAAGTCTTCGAGGTACTGCCCGAAAACGAAGGCCATGGCGGCGAGGTGTCGCTGCTGCGCGTGCGCTCGCGCGACGGCACCGGCCACGTGACCGAGCGCCTTGCACGCAACCTGGTCGTGAGCATTGGCGGCATGCCCAACATTCCGGACGGATTCCGTGCACTGAGGAACGACCCGCGCGTGTTCCATTCGAGCAGCTACCTGCGCGACATGGCCCGCCTGCCCGATGCGGCAAGGATTGCCATCATCGGCGCGGGCCAGAGCGCGGCGGAGATCTTCATGGACCTGCAAGGCCGCCCGCACGCGCCGCAGGTCGACCTCATCATGCGGGCCCGCTCGATCCGCCCGTCGGACGACAGCCCCTTCGTGAACGAGGTGTTCAACGTCGAGTTCACCGACTACATCTACAGCCAGCCCGAGGACGAGCGCGCCGCGTTGATCGACGAATTCGGCCACACCAACTACGCGGTGGCCGACCTCGACCTGATCCAGCAGATCTTCAAGATGTTCTACGAGCAGAAGGTTCGCGGCGAAGAGCGCATGCGCTTCCTGCGCCGGCACGAGATCCGCGGCGTGCATGCGGCGGCCGATGGCGTTCACCTGACCCTGCACAACCAGAACACCGGCCATGAAAACACGCTGCGCTACGACGCTGTGGTGCTGGCCACCGGCTATGGCCGCGAGCAGCACAAGGCGCTGCTGACGCCGCTTGCCCCCTACCTCGGCGATTTTTCGGTCGACCGCCACTACCGCGTGGGCAGCACGCCGGACTTTCACCCCGCCATCTTCCTGCAGGGCGCCTGCGAGTCGTCGCACGGGCTGAGCGACACCCTGCTGTCGGTTACCTCGGTGCGCACGGGCGAGATCGGCAACGCCCTGCTCAAGGCGATTCCGGCCGGCGCGCCGGTGGCCGCCACTGCCGTTAACGCCGCAAACAGCCCCCGTCACGAGCGGCAGGCGGTGCAGGCCTAGGCGCGGCTACCCGGCGCCGGGCAGGCAAAAAGAAAAAGGAGACAGGCCGCTGTCTCCTTTTTTTTAAGCCAAACGTCTCATGTATGGAAGCGCCAAGGTGCCGAAACCGGCCAGCCTTGGGCGTCGCAACGTGACACGTCGTATTCAAGCACCTGGAGTATCAACTTTATGCGTCCCCTGCCCCGTCAACGTCTATTGAATGCCGCGCTCGCCACGGCCTTCGGAACGGCCTTTTCCCTTTGCAGCGTGAGCGCCCTGGCGCAGGCGACTGGACAGCAGCAGCGGGCCGGCGATTCGACGCTGCCCGCCATCACGGTGAACGCCGACACGGAAGAATCCGCCACGGGCCGGGTCAACGGCTATCTTGCCAAGCGCAGCACGGCCGGCAGCAAGACGGACACGCCGATCGTCGAGACGCCGCAGTCGATCTCGGTCATCACGGCCGACCGCATGGACGCCATCGGCGCCACCACCGTCAAGGACGCGCTCGGCTACACCCCCGGCGTGAGCATTGCGCCCTTCGGCGCCGATTCGCGCTACGACTGGATCTCGATCCGCGGCTTTGACGGCTATGCGCCGGGCTTCTACCTGGACGGCCTGCCGCTGCGCAACAACGGCACGTGGGGCGTCTGGAAAACCGAGAACTACGGCAGCGAACGCATCGAAGTTCTGCGCGGCCCCACCTCGGTGCTCTATGGCATGGCAAGCCCGGGCGGCGTGGTCAACATTGCGAGCAAGCTGCCCACGGCAGAGCCCGTGCGCGAGATCCAGCTGCAGTACGGCAACGACGCCCGCCGCCAGGTGGCCGGCGATTTCTCGGGCGCGCTCGACGCCGAAGGCAAGGTGCTCTACCGCATTACCGGTGTGGTGCGCGACGCCCAGCTGCCCGGCGGCAGCTCGCGCGACGACCGCACCTACATTGCGCCCTCGATCACCTGGAAGCCATCGAGCGACACCACTTTCACGCTGCTGGCCCAGTACCAGAAGAACCGCGCCGGCGCCTACAGCCGCATTCGCCCCGCGGCCGGCTCGCTCACGCCGACGCGCATCGGCACCTACATTCCCAGCGACCTGAACGTCGGTGATCCCAACTTCGATCACTTCAACCAGGACCAGAAGATGATCGGCTACCAGCTCGAGCATCGCTTCAACGACACCTTCACCGTGCGCCAGAAGCTGCGCCACGGCAAGCTCGAGGTCGACTACCGCGCCCTGCAGTCGCCGGGCTTCGTTCCCATGGACCCGGCCAATGCGCTGAGCGCGGAGAACTACCGCTACCTGAACCGCGGCGTCTTCGGCAGCCAGGAAAGCACCTCGTCGGTCACCATGGACAACCAGCTGCAGGCCGACCTGCGCTCGGGCGACTGGCACCACAAGGTGCTGGTGGGCCTGGACTACCAGCGCACCCGCATCGACCAGTACACCTACAGCAGCCCCTTTGGTACGCCGCTGCTCGACATCTACGCGCCTGTGTACGGCGGCACCATCGACATTCCGCAGCCCTACGTCAACGGTGTGAGCCGGCTCGCGCAGACCGGCATCTACCTGCAGGACCAGATCAAGTGGGGCGACCGCTGGTCGCTCACCATCGGCGGGCGCTACGACACGGCGCAAAGCACCAACTACAGCCGCCTGGATGGCTCCACGCAGCGCATTTCGGAACACAAGTTCACCAAGCGCGCGGGCTTGGTCTACCTGGCGCCCAACGGCCTGGCGCCGTACCTGAGCTACTCGGAGTCGTTCGCGCCCATCGGCGCGCTCGACCCGGCCACCCGGACCCCCTTCAAGCCTGAAAGCGGCCGCCAGTACGAGGCCGGCATCCGCTACCAGCCGCCGGGCGGCAAGTCGCTGTACAGCGCGGCCATCTTCGACCTGCGCCGCAAGAACTACATCACGTATGACGCGACCTTCATGCCGAAGCAGACCGGCGAGATCTCGGTGCGGGGCCTCGAGCTCGAAGCCACCACCGAACTCATGCCGCGCCTGAACCTCACGGCCTCCTACGCCTATACGCCGCGCGCCATCGTCACGGCCAGCAGCCGCGCCGAAGAAATCGGCAAGCAGGCGATGTCCGTTCCGCGCAACCGCCTCTCGGTGTGGGCGGACTACCGCTTCAGCAACGGCCTGAAGGTGGGCGCGGGCGTGCGCTTCAACGGCTCGACCCGCGGCGACGCGGAAGTCGTCGCGCCGGCCAAGGTGCCTTCGTACACGCTGCTGGACGCCATGATCGGCTACGACATCGACCGCTGGACGCTGGCGCTGAACCTGCGCAACCTGACCAACAAGACCTACGTTGCGAACTGCGCCTACGGCTACTGCTACCTGGGCACGCAGCGCACGGCGGTGGCAACGGCCACCTATCGCTGGTAAGCCCTTCGGCCCCAAAGAGCCAAGGCCGGATGCCCTCGCGGGCATCCGGCCTTTTTTTGTGCGGCAGCTCTGCGGAGCCTAGCCGCTAGGCCGCGTCGAGCGCCAGCAGGCGGTTCTTCACCGTCGCGCCGAACTGTGCATCGCGAATGATGTCCAGGTGCCCGGTTCGCGGCACCACCTCGGTCGAGAGCACGCGGGCGCGCTCCGGCCAGCGGCGCAGCACACCCGGCGCCTGCAGCGAGCGCTCGGCATGGAACACCTCCACGGGCAAGTCGGTTTTGGCCTGCGCGCAGCGGGCGTAGTGCGCGGACTGCACGCGGCTGTCGAGCGTGGCCCACAGAAGGTACTCATAAGCCTCGTCGCCCGCACCGTCGAGTGGCGACACCCAGGTTGGGGCCAGCAGTTGCTCGGCCACCCAGGCCTGCTCTGCATCGGTCATGCGGGCGAACAGCTCTTTCCATTGCGCCGCCATGTCCGACTTTGCGAGCCACGCGGCCAGCACCTCGGCGGCCTGCGCGCGCTGCGCCGGCGTCAAGCTGCCTTGGGGAACCATCGGCTCCGACTCGAACACATCGACCGCGCCGAAGAACACGATCTCGATGCGGCCGTGCAGTTGCCGCGCCACTTCGAAAGCCAGGTCGCCGCCCAGCGACCAGCCCAGCAAGGCGCACCGGCCGCCGGTGGCCGTCTTGACGATGAAATCCGCATACTCGGCCGCAAGCTCGCGAATGGCAAAACCGCGCCACCGCTTGCGCGTGTAGACGTGGCTCACAAAGGCATACACCGGCCGGTCGCCCTGCACCGCGCGCGCCAGCGGCTGGAACTCGCGCGAGTTGACGATGAGGCCGGGCAGGCAGAAAAGCGGCACGCCCGCACCGCCGGCATGCAGGCACACGGCGTCATTCGCGCTCTCGGCCCGCTGGTCCACGCGCGCGGCCAACTCACGAAGGCTTGCGGCCTGCATCACATCGGCCAGGCCCAGGTGGCTGCCGCCGGGCAGCTGCTTGCGAATGCGCGCGATGAGCTTGAGGCTCAGGAGCGAATCGCCGCCCAGCTCGAAGAAGTTGTCACCGCGCCCCACCTGCGCCACGCCCAGCACCTCGCGCCAGATGGCAGCCAGCGCCTCTTCGGCATCGCCTTGCGGCGCTTCATACGCAAGCTCACTGGCGAACACAGGCTCCGGCAGCGCCTTGCGCTCCACCTTGCCATTGGCACTCAGCGGCAAGGCATCGAGCACGACGATCAGCCGCGGCACCATGTAGTCGGGCAGCACCCGGCCCAGGCGCTCCTTGAGCACCGCGGTGTCGATGGCCTGCCCCGCTTGCATGGCATGCACCGAGACATAGCCCACCAGCCGCGCCCCGCCCGGCCCCTCCCTGGCCACCACCACCGCCTCGCGCACCTCGGGCTGCGCGAGCAGCTGCGCCTCGATTTCCCCCAGCTCGATGCGCAGCCCCCGGATCTTCACCTGGTGGTCGATGCGCCCCAGGTACTCGATCTGCCCCTCGGCGTTCCAGCGCACCAGGTCGCCGGTGCGGTAGAGCCGCCCCCCGCCTTCGCTATCGAATGGATCGGCCACGAAGCGCTCCGCACTCAGGCCGGGCCGCTTCAGGTAGCCCCGCGCCAGGCTCACGCCGCCCAGGTACAGCTCGCCGGCGACGCCCCGAGGCACCAGGTTGAGCTCGGCATCGAGCACATAAGCCTGGGTGTCGGTGATCGGCTGGCCGATGGGCACGAGGCTCTGGCCACTGTCATCGGGATACAGCCTGCAGGTCCAGCGCGTCACGTGGATCGTGGTTTCGGTGGGGCCGTACAGGTTCTGCAGCGTGGCGCCACTGAGGCGTTGCAGGGTCTCCTTCTGGGTCTCGGCGGGCATGGCCTCGCCGCCGCAGATGATGTGCTTCAGGCGGGTGCTGGCCTCGATGCCTTCGTGCGCCAGGAAGGCCTGCAGCATGGAGGGCACGAAGTTCAGGGTGGTGACCTGGTGGCGCTGGATGAGCGCGACCAGCCGGGCCGGGTCTCGCTGGTCGCCGGGTTGGGCCACCACGAGGCGGGCGCCGGCGGTCAGGGGCCAGAACAGCTCCCACACCGACACGTCGAAGCCGAAGGGAGCCTTGTGCAGCACGGTGTCTTCGCGGGTGAGGCCGTAGGTGCGCTGCATCCAGGCCATGCAGCTGTGCAGGGCGTGGTGGCGGATGGCGGCGCCCTTGGGCCTGCCGGTGGAGCCGGAGGTGTAGATGACGTAGGCGAGGTGCTCGCCGTGCAGGGCGACCTGCGGATCCGCCTCTGGCTCGCCGCTGAAGTCGAGGCTGTCGATCTCCAGGGTGATGAGGCTGCTGCGGTCGTCGAGACAGTCGCGCGTGGCGCGGTGCGCCAGCAGCAGCTCGATGCCGCTGTCCTGCACCATGTAGGCCAGGCGCTCGGCGGGGTAGTCGGGGTCCAGGGGCAGGTAGGCGCCGCCGGCCTTGAGCACGCCCAGGATGGCGACGACCATCTCGACGGAGCGTTCCATGGCGATGCCCACGAGCACCTCGGGGCCGACGCCCAGGGCGATGAGGCGGTGCGCGAGGCGGTTGGCACGGCGGTTCAGTTCAGCGAAGCTCAACGCCTCGTCAGCGAACAGGAGCGCGATGGCCTCGGGCTGCTGGCGGGCGTGCCGCTCGATCATGCGGTGCACGGGCTCGGGAGCCGGCTCGCGATGGGGGTTCACGCTCCAGGCGATGAGCTGGGCCTGCTCGGGGGCGCCGAGCAGGGCGATGTCGCCCACCGCACACCCTTCGTCATCAGCCAGCGCACCGAGCATCGCAACATAGTGCGCGATCATGCGTTCGATGGTGCCGGGCTCGAACAGCTCCGATGCATAGATGAAGCTCGCATGCAAGCGCCCATCGGCGTCTTCGCTGGTGTTCAGCACCAGTTCGAACTGCGCCACCGGCGCGGCCAGCGCATAGTCTTCGAGCGCCAGGCCGGGCAACTGCTTCAGCGTGCGGGAGTCGGTGCGGTCGTGGCTGAACATCACCTGGAACAGCGGGTTCACGCTCAGGCTGCGCTCGGGCTGCAGCGCATCCACCAGCTGTTCGAAAGGCAAGTCTTGGTGCGCCTGCGCGCCGATGGCGGCTTCCTTCGCCTGCGCGAGCACCTTTGCCAGGCTCATGCGGCCTTCGACCGTGCTGCGCATGACCTGCGTGTTGACGAAGAGCCCGATGATGCCTTCGGTCTCCGCGCGATGGCGGTTGGCCACCGACACGCCCACGCGAATGTCCTGCTGCCCGCTGTAGCGGTGCAACAGCGCCTGAAAAGCCGCCAGCAACACCATGAAGAGCGTCGCCCCGCCGGTGCGCGCGCGCTTGTGCAACGCCTGCACCAGCTCCGGCGGAAGATCGACGCCGTGCCTGGCCGCGGTGTAGTGGCCGTTCGGCCGGCGGCTGTGGTCCGCCTGCAGCTGCAGCACCGGGTTGCCGGTGCCCAGGCGCTCGGTCCAGTAGGCAAGCTGCCTGTCTTTCTCACCGGCTTCCAGCCAGTTGCGCTGCCATGCCGCGTAGTCGATATAGCGGATCGGCAGCGGCGGCAGGTCCACCCGGTCGCCGAGCACCCGCGCACGGTACCGCGCGACGAACTCGCCCACCAGCAGATGCAGCGAGCCGCCGTCGGAAACGATGTGGTGCATTACCAGCACGAGCACGTGCTCTTGCGGTGCAACCCGGATCACGCCCACCCGCATCAGCGGACCCGTTGTCAGGTCGAACGGCGTCGCGCTCAGGCGGCGGGCTTCTTCTCGCGCACGCGCCTCCGCATCGCCGGGCCAGTGGGCCACGTCGATCACCGCGATGTCGAGATCCACACGCTCCTGCACAACCTGTTCGCACAACCCCTGCGCATCCGGCCTGAACACCGTGCGAAGCGACGCGTGGCGCTCCAGCAGTGCCGCAAAGCTGTTCTTCAGCGCATCGACGTCGAGCGCCCCGTGCAGCTTCAGCGCGCCGGAGATGTGGTACGCCGTGCTCTTCGGGTCCAGCTGCCAAAGGAACCACTGGCGCAGTTGCGCATAGGAAAGTTCGGCCTTCGTTCCGGCCGGCAGGGGCACGATGGGCAGCCTGGCAAAGTCCACGCCCTGCTTTTGCAGCAGGCTGAGAAACGCCTTCTGTTTTTCACGGGGCAGGCGCGCAAAGCGGTCCGCAATGCTGTTCTTGTCGATCTCCATCAATCCTCCAGAAGGTCGAGCATCGCGGCCATCTGCGCGAGGTCTTCCGAGCCCGCGGCCGCGGCTGTGCCGACCTCTTCCTGCACGGCGCCCGCCATTGCGGCCAACGTCGGGTTTTCGAAATAGCGCTTGAGCGGCAACTGCACCGCAAGCTGCTTCTGCACCTTGGCCTGCACGGCCAAGAGGGTCAGCGAGTGGCCTCCCAACTCGAAGAAGTTGTCGCTCCGGCCCACGCGTTCCACCTCGAGCACTTCGACCCAGATGGCGGCGAGTGCGCTCTCCACCTCTCCCACCGGCGCTGCATAGGCGCCGCCGGCGGCAATCTCCGGATCGGGCAGCGCCTTGCGGTCGACCTTTCCGTTCGCGTTCAGCGGCACGGCATCGAGCACCATCAGCGCCGCGGGCACCATGTAGTCCGGCAGCTTCTGCAGCAGCCGCTCGCGCAGCATTGCAGCATCCACCGCCTGGCCCGCGCGCGCGGACACATAGGCCACGAGCCGCGTGCCGCCCGCGCCCTCTTTTGCCAGCACCACCGCCTCTCGCACTTCGGGCTGCGCCAGCAACTGCGCCTCGATCTCGCCAAGCTCGATGCGGAAGCCGCGGATCTTCACCTGGTGATCGATGCGCCCGAGGTAGTCGAGTTGGCCGTCGCTGCGCCAGCGCACCAGGTCGCCGGTGCGGTAAAGCCGCCCGCCCGCGGGGCCGAAAGGCGCCGCCACGAAGCGCTCCGCACTGAGCCCCGCGCGGTTGAGGTAGCCGCGCGCCAGGCCCGCGCCCGAAACATGGAGCTCGCCCGCCACGCCAACGGGCAGCGGGTTGAGGTCGCCGTCGAGCACCCACATGCCAAGGTCTGGAATGCAGGCGCCCACCGGGCTGCTCTGTTCGTCGAGGTCGGCGCGCACGATCGGGCGGTAGGTCACGTGTACGGTGGTCTCGGTAATGCCGTACATGTTGATGAGCTGCGGCTGCCGGTCGCCGAAGCGATCGATCCACGGCCGCAGGCTCTCCGGCTCGAGCGCCTCGCCACCGAAAATCACGCATCGCAGCGGCAGCCGTTCGCCCGCGGCAAGCGCCGCGCTGTGAATCAATTGCCGGAAAGCAGACGGCGTCTGGTTCAGCACGGTGACTTGCTGTTCGCGCAGCAACGCCACGAAATCGTCGGGCGAGCGGCTGACCCAGAACGGCACCACCACCAGCTTGCCGCCGGTGCACAGCGCACCGAAGATTTCCCACACCGAGAAGTCGAAGGCGTACGAGTGGAAGTTCGTCCACACGTCTTGCGCGCCGAAACCGAACCAGGGCTGCGTCGAGTCCAGCAGCCTCGTCACGTTGCGGTGTGTCAGCTGCGTTCCCTTGGGCCGGCCGGTGGAGCCCGAGGTGTAGATCACGTAGGCGAGATGGTCGGCATGCACCGGCACGTCAGGCGCGTGCGCCGCCTCCGAGTCCAGGGCGGCATCGTCGAGCGTCAGCACGCGCACATCGCCCGGCAGCGCAAGCCTGGGCTGCTGCACATGGCTTTGCGTGAGCAGCAGGCGAATGCCGCTGTCCTCGATCATGTAGGCCAGGCGATCGGCGGGGTACTCGGGGTCGAGCGGCACGTACGCGCCGCCGGCCTTCAGGATGCCGAGCAGCCCCACGACCATTTCAATCGAGCGTTCGACCGCGATGCCCACCTTCACCTCGGGCGCCACGCCAAGACCGATGAGCCGATGCGCGACCTTGTTGGCGCGTGCGTCGAGTTCCGCGTAGCTCAGGCTTTCATCGCCGAAGACCACCGCCGTCGCGTCCGGATGCAAGGCCGCCTGCCGCTCGAACCAGCGGTGCACCGGTTGCGCGATGTCCGCGGCAAGCAAGGGCTCCGCGGGTCGGGCCGGCGGCAGCGCCGCCTTGTCTTCGTCCTGCAGGCCGATGTCGCCCACATGCGCACCGGGCGTTGCCGCGAGCATTTCGATCAGTTGCTCCATGCGGCGCGCCAGGGTCTGCACGAGCGCATCGCCAAACTGGTTGCGCGCGTGGCTGTAGCTCAGCATCAGCGTCTCGCCCTGGTTGACCGAGAGCGTCATCGGGTAGTTCGTCTCCTCCCGGTTCCAGACCTCGCCGAAGCGCAGCCTGTCGGGCGCGCCCTGCTTCAGCGCCTGGTCGAGCGGATAGTTTTCGAACACCACGATGCTGTCGAACAGGTCTTGCCCGCCCTGCCCCGCCCAGCGCTGTATTTCATAGAGCGGCGTGTGTTCGTGCTCCTGCGCGCCGAGGTTGCGCGCCTGCAGTTCGCGCAGCCAATCGCCCACGCGCTGCGCCGGCTCAAGCGTGGCAATGACCGGCAGCGTGTTGATGAACAGGCCCAGCATCTGCTGCGCCCCCGGCAGCTCCACCGGCCTGCCCGCCACGGTGGCGCCAAAGCTCACCGTGCGCTGCCCCGTGTGGCGCGCCAGCAGCAACGCCCATGCGGCCTGCACCAGCGTGTTGAGGGTCACGCGCTCGCGCTTGGCCGCTTCTGCCAGCGCGCGGGTGCGCTGCGCGTCGATCTCGCAGCGATGCACGCCGTGGCCCGTGCGCGCGTCGCGCGGTTTGGGCAGGGTGTTGGCCAGCCACGTGGGCCCATCAATGCGCGCCAGCTGCTCGCGCCAATAGCCCTCGTCGCCCATTCCGTCGCGCTTCTGCAGCCACGCGATGTAGTCCGCATAGCGGCCGCCCGGCGCTGCGAGGGCTTCGCCGGCGTAGTGCCGCAGCATTTCGCCCATCAGCTGCGAGGTACTCCAGCCGTCCAACAGCAGGTGATGCATGGTCCAGACGAAATGGTGCTTGCCGCCCTGCGTGTGCACCAGCACGAAGCGCATCAGCGGTGGCTGCGCCAGGTCGAAGCCCTGCGCGAGTTGCGCTTGCGCCAGTTCGTCGAGCGCACCGGCGGCGTCGACGCGGTCTCGCCAGTCATGCTCCGCCATCGGAAGCTCGAGATGCCGCGCGACCCATTGCAAGGCCGGTTCGCCCACAAGGAAGCCGGTTCGCAGCACGTCGTGCCGCTGCAGCACCGCACGCCATGCGGCCTTGAAGCGCGCGACGTCGAGCCCGTCGATGTCGACGCGCAGCTGGTTGACGTAGGCGCTGCCGCCGGGTGCGTACAAGGTATGGAACAGCATGCCCGCCTGCATGGGCGAAAGCGGGTACAGGTCCGCCAGGTTGGAAAGCGGCACCGGCAGGGCATCGAGCTGCTGCGCGCCGATGCGGGCGAGCGGAAAGTCCGACGGCGTGACGCCATGTGCGCCGCTGGTGCAATGCGCTACCAGCGCTTCGAGCTCCTGCTGGAACCGCCCCACCCAGCCCTCGACGGCGCCGCGGTCGTGGCGGGCCTGGCTGTAGCTCACGCGCAGCGCCAGCACGCCTTCGTGCACCTGCCCGTTGACGGCGAACTCGTGCGTCAGCGGTGCGCCGCCGTCCATCGGGGCGCCGCTCGCCTCGTCGGCCAGCAGCCAATGCGAGCGCTCATCGGAGCCGGCGTCGAACTGGCCCAGGTAGTTGAAGACCACCTGCGCCCGGGGCAGCCGCCGTAGCGCCTGCTGTTGCGCGGGGTCGCCAAGGTACTTGAGCACGCCATGGCCAATGCCCTTGTCGGGAATGGCGCGCAGGCTTTCCTTCACGCGCTTGATGGCAGCGCCGGGTTCACCCAGCGGATCGAGCGCAACCGGAAACAGCGTGGTGAACCAGCCGACGGTGCGAGACAGGTCGATGTGGCCGAACAGGTCTTCGCGGCCATGGCCTTCAAGATCGACCAGCACCTTGTCATGGCCGGCCCATGCGCACAGCGCACGGCCGAGCGCCGTCAGCAGCAGGTCATTGGCCTGCGTGCGATAGGCCGCGGGTGCGTCCTTCAGCAGCGCCTGCGTCGTCGCCGCGTCCAGCCGCACTTCGAGGGTCTGCTGGTCGGCTGCGGTGTTCGATCCGTCGGGATGAGCGCACGGCAGGTTGGCGTGGGCATCCGCCAGCGCCGCCCAATGGCCGATTCCGTCGGCGTGGCTTGCGGCATAGCCCTGCAATGCAGTCGTCCAGTCTTTGTAGCTGCTGCTCTTGGCGGGCAGCGCAACGGCTCGGCCCGCCAGGCTCTGGCGATACGCATCCTGCAGGTCTTCCAGCAGGATGCGCCACGACACGCCGTCGACCACCATGTGGTGAATGGCGAGCAGCAGGCGCAATTCGCCGTCCGGCAACTCGACGGCGAGCGCGCGCAGCAGCGGGCCCCGCGCCAGGTCGAGGCTGCGCTGCGCTTCGTCGCAGAGCGCTTCGATCTGCGCCGCATCGCGTGCCTTGCGCACCCACAGCAGTTCGGCGAGTTCGTTTTCGGGCATTGCCGTGTAGTGCTGGTGCCATGCGCCTTCGGCATCCTGGCTGTAGCGCAGGCCCAGGCTGTCGTGGTGCCGCACCACGGCCAGCAAGGCCTGCCGGAAGGCGGCCAGCTGCAAGGGCTCGCGGCACTTCAGCAGCACCGCCTGGTTCCAGTGGTTGCGCACCGGCATCTGCATCTCGAAGAACGCGTGCTGGAATGGCAGCAGGGGCGCCTCGCCTGCCGCATCACCGGCAGCCGCGCGCTTTGCATCGCCTACGGGTTCGGCCGCGCCTGCAAGCTGCGCCACGGTCTGGCGTTCGAAGATCTGCTTGGGGCTCACCTTCCAGCCCGCAAGGCGCAGCCGCGCGACGATCTGCAGGCTCAGGATGGAGTCGCCGCCCAGCTCGAAGAAGTTGTCGTTGCGGCCCACCCGTTCAAGACCGAGCACGCCGCGCCATACTTTGGCAATCGCCTCTTCAGCCTCGCCGAGCGGCGGCTCATAGGCCTTGTCGTCCTGCAGGAGTTCGGGTTCAGGCAGGGCTTGGCGATCGACCTTGCCGGCGGGGCCGATCGGCAGCGCATCGACCACCACGATGGCCGAAGGCACCATGTAGTCCGGCAAGGCACGCGCGAGCTGCTCCTTCAATGCCGCTGCGCCTATGGACTGCCCGGCGTTCAGCGACACATAGGCCGCCAGCCGCGCGCCGGCCGGCCCGCTGCGCGCAACGACCACGGCCTCGCGCACTTCGGGCCGGGCCAGCAGTTGCGCCTCGATCTCGCCAAGCTCGATGCGGAAACCTCGCACCTTCACCTGGTGGTCGATGCGGCCCAGGTACTCGAGCTGGCCGTCATCGCGCCAGCGCACCCAGTCGCCGGTGCGGTACAGGCGGCCACCGTTCGCGTCGAAGGGGTCGGCCACGAAGCGCTCCGCGGTGAGCGCGGCGCGGTGCAGGTAGCCGCGCGCCAGCCCCTCGCCGCCGAGGTACAGCTCGCCGGCAACATTGCGCGGCACCAGGTTGAGGTCTGCATCGAGCACGCGCGCGCTGCGGTCGCCCACGGGCCGGCCGATGGGCGCATAGCCCTCTTCGAAACTCGCTGCGCCATCGACCTTCCACAGCATCGGCGTGACGACCGCTTCGGTAGGGCCATAGCCGTTGATCAGCAGTTCGGGCTTCAGGTGCCGGCGCACGGCATCGAAGCCTTCGCGCGACATGGCCTCGCCGCCGAAGGAATACAGCTGCACCGGCGGGCAACGGCCGGTGTCGCGCGCCCAGTCGGCCAGCTGGCGCAGGTAGGCGGGCGGAAAGCCCGCGTTGGTAACGCCGTGGCGCTGCATCGCGTCCAGCGTCTGCTCGGCGGTCCAAAGCGAAGCGTCGCGCAACAGCAGCGAGGCGCCGCAGCACAGGGCCGTAAAGAGGCGCTCATGCGCGCCGTCGAAGGAGAACGACAGAAAGTGCAGTTCGCGGGAGTGCGGCCCCATTTCGTACAGCACAGCCGTTTCAACGCAATGGGCGGCAAAGGGGCCATGCGAAACCATCACGCCCTTGGGCATGCCGGTCGAACCCGAGGTGTAGATGATGTAGGCGAGATTGCCTGCATGCACCGCAACGGCGGGCGAATGCGCGGGCTCGGCTTCGAGGTCGAGCGTGTCGAGCTGCAGAACGCGCACATGCTCGCCGGACGGAATCCGCGCCTTCACATGGCTTTGCGTCACGAGCAGGTCGATGCCGCTGTCGGCAACCATGTAGGCCAGCCGGTCCGCGGGGTACTCCGGATCCAGCGGCACGTAGGCACCGCCGGCTTTCAGGATGCCGAGCAGGCCGATCACCATGTCGAACGAACGCTCCACGGCAATGCCGACGCGCGTGTCGGGCTTCACGCCCAACGCAATGAGCCGGTGGGCCAGGCGATTGGCGCGGCGGTCGAGCTCACGGTAGCTCAGTGCTTCGTCGCCGAACAGCAGCGCCGCGGCATCGGGGCGCTCATGGGCCCACCGCTCCATGAGCCGGTGCACCGGCTCGCTGCCCTGGCCTGCGGGTGCGTTGACGCCCCACTGCGCAAGCCGCTCTTTCTCGGCTGGCGCGAGCAGGTCGATGTCGCCCACCGTCTGTGCGGGGTTGGCGGCCAGCGCGCCGAGCACGGCCAGGTAGTGCCCCGCCATGTGCGCCACGGTCTGTGCATCGAACAGCTCTTGCGCGTAATGGAAGCTGGCCTGCGCCCGGCCTTGCGCGTCTTCGATGACGCTCAGCGTGAGTTCGAACTGCGCAGCCTGGCCGCCCAGTTCATGGTCTTGCAGGCTAAGCCCCGGCAGGTTTTCGAGTGCGCGAAGGTCGCGCCGCTGGTGGTTGAACATCACCTGGAACAGCGGCGCGGTGCCAAGGCTGCGCTCGGGCTGCAGGGCCTCCACCAACTGCTCGAAAGGCAGGTCCTGGTGCGACTGGGCACCGAGCGCTGCATTGCGCGTGGCTTCCAATGCTTGCAGCAGGCTCGTGCGGCTGGTCAGCACATTGCGCAGCACCTGCGTGTTGACGAAGAAGCCGATGACCTTTTCAGCCTCCACACGGTGGCGGTTGGCAATGGGCACGCCAATGCGAATGTCTTGCTGCGTGGTGTAGCGGTGCAGCAGCACCTGCAGTCCGGTGAGCAGCACCATGAAGAGCGTCGCGCCCTGGGCCTGCGCGCGCTTGTGCAGCGCGTCGGCCAGTGGCTGCGGCAACGCCACCTCGTGGCGCGTCGCGCGGTACCGGCCGTCCGGGCGCCGCGGGTGATCCGTCGGCAGCTGCAGCACCGGGTGCTCGGTGCCGAGATGCGCCTTCCAGTAGTCGAGTTGCCGCTCTTTCTCGCCGGCCTCCAGCCAGTGGCGCTGCCATACGGCGTAGTCGGCGTACTGGATTGGCAACGCCGGCAACGGCGCCGGCTGCCCGTTGGCTCGCGCACGGTAGTGGGCCGCAAACTCGTCCACAAGAATCTTGAGCGACCATCCGTCGGACACGATGTGATGCATCACGACGACGAGCAGATGTTCCTCGTCACGAAGCCGGATCAACGCCACGCGAAGCAGCTGGTCGGCGGTCAGGTCGAAGGGAGTTTCGGCGATGCGCCGCGCTTCTTCATCCGCCCTTGCATCGCGCTCGCCGGCCGGAAGCGCCGCCAGGTCGATGAGCGGAATGTCCAGCCCCGCACGCTGCTGCACCACCTGCTCGACCAGGCCTTCGGCATTCGCGCGGAACACCGTGCGCAGCGATTCATGCCGCTCGACCAGGGCATCGAAGCTCGCCTGCAGCGCGTCCCGGTCGAGTGCGCCCTGGAGCCGCAGCGCGCCCGAGATATGGTAGGCCGAGCTGCCCGGCTCCAGTTGCCAGAGAAACCATTGGCGCATTTGCGCATACGAGGGCGCGCAGGCAATGCGCGCTGCATCGTCGCGCTGGAGAATCGGAAACTGCCCGATGGTCAGCCCCTCGGCGCGGATCTTCTGGTACACCGCCCGGCGCTGCGCCGGGTTGAGGCGCGAAAAGCGCTTGCCGATCTGGTCGTGCGTGGCCGCGATGTCCATCAAGCGATCTCCAGGCTGTCCATGAAGGCGTCGATGTCCGAAAGAGACTGGGCCACGGGTTTCCTTTCGCCGGCATCGGCAATGAGCGCAGCCATGTCCATGAGAACCGGCTGCCTGAAAATATCGGAGACCGTGAGGTCCGCATGCATGGCGCCCTGCACCCGGGCGACCACCTGCACGGACATGAGCGAATGCCCGCCGAGTTCGAAAAAGTTGTCGTGGCGGCCCACGCGCTGCAGGCCGAGCAACTCGGCCCATATGGCTGCGAGCGCTTCTTCCCTGGCACCCTGCGGCGGCTCGTAAGCCTGTGCGCTCGCGCGTTCGGGTTCGGGCAGCGCCTTGCGGTCGACCTTGCCGTTGGCGTTCAGCGGCAGGGTCTCCAGCACCATGAACAGCGCCGGCACCATGTAGTCGGGCAATGCGCGGCCGAGTTGTTCGCGCAGGCGCGCCGCATCGATGGCGTGCCCCGCCTGCGCCGACACATAGGCCACGAGCCGCGCGCCGCCCGTGCCCTGGCTTGCCACGACGACGGCCTCGCGCACCTCGGGTTGGGCAAGCAGTTGCGCTTCGATCTCGCCCAGTTCGATGCGGAATCCGCGGATCTTCACCTGGTGATCGATGCGGCCCAGGTAGTCGAGCTGGCCCTCGCTGTTCCAGCGGACCAGGTCGCCGGTGCGGTAGAGCCTTGCACCGCCTTCGCTGTCGAAAGGGTCGGCCACGAAGCGCTCGGAAGTGAGCGCGGCACGGCGCACGTAGCCGCGCCCGAGCCCGGCGCCGCCCAGGTAAAGCTCGCCCGCGGCGCCCGGTGGCACCAGGTTCATTTCGGCATCGAGCACATAGGTTTGGGTGTCGTCGATCGGCCGGCCGATGGGCACCTGGGTGCGCCCGTCGTCGCGGCAGCGCCAGTGCGTCACGTCGATGGCGGCCTCGGTGGGGCCATACAGGTTGTAGAGCGCGGCTTGCGGCAATCGCCTGAAGACCTCGTTCTGCGCTTCTGCGGCCAATGCCTCGCCGCTGCAGACGATGCGCCGCAGGCTGGTGCAAGCCTCCACGCCCTGGTGCGCAAGAAAGGCCTGCAGCATCGAGGGCACGAAGTGCAGCGTGGTCACGTCATGCGCGCGAATCAGCTGCATGAGCCGCGCCGGTTCGCGATGGTCGCCGGGGTTGGCGACGGCCAGCCTGGCGCCGAACATCAGCGGCCAGAAGAATTCCCACACCGACACGTCGAAGCTGAACGGCGTTTTCTGCAGCACGGTGTCCGCTTCGCCGAGCGCATAGGCCTGCTGCATCCACACCAGCCGGTTGTAGAGCGAACCATGGCGGTTGGCCGCACCCTTGGGCTTGCCGGTCGAACCCGAGGTGTAGATCACATACGCCAGGTTCTCGCTGTCGAGCGCCACCGCCGGGTCGTCTTGCGGGTAGCCGCCAAGGTCCAGCGCGTCGAGCGCAAGCATGGGTACGCCGGCCTGCAATTGCAGCCGCTCTTTCAGGCGCTCTTGCGTCAGTACCAGCGCAAGGCCGCTGTCCTCGGCCATGTAGGCAATGCGATCGACGGGGTACTCCGGGTCGAGCGGCACATAGGCGCCGCCCGCCTTCAGGATTGCGAGCAGGCCGACCACCAGCTCGATGCTGCGCTCCAGCGCCACTCCGACCTTCACCTCAGGGCGCACGCCCGCTTGCAACAGCCGGTGTGCCAGTTGGTTGGCCCGGCGGTTCAGTTCGCCGTAGCTCAGCACTTCATCGTTGAAAACCAGGGCGACGGCATCGGGAATTTCAGCCGCCTGCTGTTCGATGATGCGGTGCACCGTTTGCGATTCGCCGCGGCGATGCGTGTTGACGCCCCACTGCGCGAGTTGGGTGCGATCTGCGTCGGAGAGCAGCTCCAGCTCGCCGAGCTTCGCTGCCGGCAACTTCACCAGCGCTTCGAGCACGCGCTGGTAATGGCCCGCCATGCGCGCGATGGTGCTCGGCTCGAACAGTTCGGCCGCGTAGCGAAAGTTGGCCCGGATGCCGCCGTCTTCGCGTTCGATGGTTTCCAGCGTCAACTCGAAGGGGGCGGCGCGCTGCTCCAGGTCGATGCGCCGCACGCTCAGGTCGGGCCAACCCCGCAGCGGCTGGTCCCCTTGCCCCAGGTGGTTGAACATGACCTGGAACAGCGATGCGGCGCCGTGCCCATGCTCCGCGCGCAGGGCCTGCACCAGGCGTTCGAACGGCAGGTCCTGGTGGGCTTGCGCTTCGATCGAGGCGTCGCGAACCTGCGCCAGGAGGTCCGCCAGGCTGGTGTGCGCGGCAAGGCGCGCATCGAGCACCAGTGTGTTGATGAAGATGCCGATGACGCCCCCAGTCTCCGGCCGGCCCCGGCCCGAGGCGGGCACGCCGACGCGAATTTCGTTCTGGCCCGTGTAGCGGAACAGCAGCGCATGAAAGGCCGCGAGCAGCGCCATGAACAAGGTGCCACCCTGCGCACGCGAAAGCTGCCTGAGCCCCTCTGCAAGGCCGGCCGGTATGTCGAGCGAATACTGCGCAGCGCTGTAGCGGGCTTCGGCGGAACGCGGCCGGTCGGTGGTCAGCGCCAGCACCGGCTGGCTCGCACCGAGGCGCTTGCGCCAGTAGGCGAGCTGCCGTTCGCCCTCGCCTTCTTCGAGCCACTTGCGCTGCCACAGCGTGAAGTCGACATAGCCGATGTCAGGCTGGGGCCGCGTGTCCGGCAGGCCCAGCATTCGCAAGGCGTATGCCTGCGCAAGGTCGTCCAGCATGAGCTGGACGGACCATGCATCGGAAATGATGTGATGCATCATGAGCAGCAGCTGGTGCTCGCCCTCCGCCATCTTCAGCAAGGCGCAACGCAGCAAGGGGCCGGCCGTCAGGTCGAAAGGCGTGCGGCAGACCCGGGCCACCGCTTCGTCGTAGCGGAATTCGCGCTTGGCCGCATCGAGCACACTGAGATCGGCGAAAGGAATGTCGATGCGAACGTGTTCCAGAATGCGCTGCTCCGGCAGGCCTTCAGGGCCGGAAGCGAACACGGTTCGCAGTGCTTCGTGACGTTCGGCGAGCGACTGCATTGCAGCCTGCAGCGCCCCGACATCGAGCGGGCCTGAAAAACCAAGCCCGCCGCCGACGTGGTAAGCCGTGTTGCCGGGGTTCAGCTGCCACAGGAACCATTGGCCCTGCTGCGCGAAGGAAACGGGGGCGGGGCCGGCGTTGTGGCCGCGCACGATGCTCTCGCGCGCGGGTGCCGCATTGCCGCCCTGCTTCACCCGGCTTTGCAGCAGTCTCAGCTGCTCGGGCGACAGGCGCGCGCGACGTTCGGAAAGGTGAGATGTCTCGCTCATGATGAAAAACTTGCGGTGATGCGGTCTGTTGCCGGTTGTGGGTCTGCGGTGGCCTCGGCCTCGCGCTCGATCTCTTCGATCAGCCGCAGTTCGATCAATGCGGCCAGCTCGGCCACGGTCGGCGCCTTGAAGAAATCGGCAGGCTGCAGCTCGACGCCATAAGCCTTGCGCACGCGGGACAGCAGTCGAATGGCCAGCAGCGAATCGCCGCCGAGTTCGAACAGGTTGTCGTGCGCGCCCACGGGCGAGATGCCAAGTGCCTCGGTCCACAGCGCAGCCAGGCCTTCTTCCAGTTCGCCTTCAGGGGCGGCATACGCGGTGGGCAGCGCGGGGCGTGAATGGCTGGCACGGGCTTCGCCCGCCGATACCACCGATGGGGCGCCCGCTGCATCCTGGGCCTCCACGGCATCCAGCAGATTGCCCAACGGACGAAGGCGCGGTGCGAGAGCCGAAACGGACACCACCGTCTGCGGCAGGTCGGGGCCGTTGACGATGCGCTCGAAGGCGAGCACGCCGGTGCGCTCGTCCAGGCCGACGCCCTCCGGCAGGTCCATGTCGGCCGCCGAGCCCACATCGCGCCACGCATCCCAGTTGACCGAAAACACCGGCAGCGCCGATGTGCGGCGGTGCGCCGCAGCCAGTGCATCGAGATAAGCATTGGCAGCCGCATAGTCGCTGCGGCCCAGCCCGCCGGCGAGCGTGGCAATGGAAGAACAGAAGAGCACGAAGTCCAGCGGCTCTTCGCGCAGGGCGGCAAGCAGCTCGCGCGTGCCCGCCACCTTGGGGGCGAACGCCGCTTCCACCTGGGCGCGGGTGCGCTGGGCGATCATGCCCAGCCCCGGGTCCATTACCGCGTGAACCACTCCGTTGACGGCGCCGAAGCGCGCATGCGCCGCCGCGAGGGCATCGCGCAGTTGCGCGGCGTCTGTCACGTCCGCCGTGACCGTCAGCACCTGCGCGCCGGTGGTTTCGAGTTCGATCAGCTGCCGCAGCTTGCGCCGCAGTGCAGCGGGCTCACTGGACGATGAGGCAATGCGCTCCCAGTCGCCGCGCGCGGGCAGCGGCGTGCGGCCGAGCAGCACGAGGCGTGCCTTCCATGCGCGGCTCAGGTGCCGTGCGAGCGCAAGGCCTACACCGCCCATGCCGCCGGTGATGAGGTACACACCGCCTTCGCGCAGGCGCGGCGTGGCGGCCTGCTTGGGCAACGGCTCGTAGCTCTTGAGCCAACGGTGCGGCCCGCGGTAGGCCACCACGAAATCGTCTTGCGTAGACACCGCCTCGTCGGCGACGCGGCGCGCCAGATCGCTTTCGGCCGCGCTTTCCGGCGCGGGCAGCACCACGTCGATCACGCGGCAGGAGACCGACGGATATTCCTGGCCCACGACCTTGGCGATGCCCAGCAGGGTTGCTTTCGCGGGCACCAGCGCCTCGGTGCCGGAGACGTCCTCCAGGCCATCGGTGACGATGGTCAGCGCGGTTGGAGTACGGCCCGGCAAGCCCAGGACGTCGAGCGCCTGCACGAGTGCGAGCAGGCTGAAGTAGCCGGTTTCGAAAGCGTCCGCATGCGGCGGCGCGGGCCGGCCGCCGTCGAGGCTCCACAGATGATGGATGTGCCGCACCTGGCCTGCCTCGGCTTCCACCTCGCGCAGCAGCGCTTCGTGGTCGGCGCGCTCGGTTTGCCGCAGGGTGTATTGCCGCGGCGCGGTGCGCGCGAAGCGCGGGCCACGCAACGCGAGCACCACCTGTTCGCCGCGCTCGCGCAGCGTGCGTGCGAGCCGGTCGGTGAAGCTGTCGGCATCGCCCAGGATCAGCGTGCTGCCTGTTCGCTCCGCAGGTTTTTCGGAATGCGCTGGCGGCGTGCTTCGCTGCCAGCGGGGTGCGTAAAGAATATCGGCATCTGCGCTTGGCGAAGAAGGTGGTGCGGTCTTGCCCGGCTCCACCCAGTAGCGCTGGCGCTGAAAGGCATAGGTCGGCAGAGGCAGGCGGCGGCGTTGGCCTCCCTCCTGATTCGCAGCCCAGTCGATGTCGACTCCGGCCGTCCACAGGCCCGCAACCGCATTTGCCAATTGCTGGCTGTTGCGCGCGGTCTGCTGCGCATGGGCCTGGCTGGCCCAGATGCCCGCGGCCGAGCTGGCGCCCGGATGCTGGCGGGCGAGCCCGGCCAGCGTTTCGCCGGGGCCGACTTCGAGCACCGCACGTCCGGGCTTGCTGAAGATATGGCCCAGGCCTTCGGAAAAGCGAACCGTGTTGCGCAGATGCCTGCCCCAGTACGCGGGGCTGGTGGCCTCTTGTGCGGTGATCGGCAGGCCGGTGAGGTTGGAGATGAACGGAATGCGCGGTGCATGGCGCGGCACCGATGCAATCAGCTGTTCCAGTGCGGCGACGGCCGGATCGACGAGCCGCGAATGGAACGCCACGGCAACATGCAGGCGGCGCGCCGAATGCTGGCGCGCGCGCAGTTCTTCTTCAGCGCGCGCAATGGCTTCGGGCGTGCCCGCCAGCACGCAGAGCTGTTCTCCGTTCACCGCCGCAAGGTCGCACCCCATCTCGAGGAAAGGCGCGAGCGCGGATTCGGCCAGCGGCAGCGAGAGCATGGCACCGGCCGGCAGCGCCTGCACAAGGCGCGCACGCTGCGCGACGATGCGCAGCGCATCTTCCAGCGAGAACACGCCGGCCACGCAGGCCGCGACGTATTCGCCAAGGCTGTGCCCCATCATCAGCGCCGGCTTCACGCCGCAGTGCAGCCACCATTGGGCCAGTGCATATTCGACGGCAAAAAGCGCTGGCTGCGCGACCTCGATGTGGAACAGGCGCTCGTTCGCCGATGCTTCTTCATCCGCTGCCGGGAAGAGCAGCGGCTGCAGGTCGATGCCGCTCTGCGTGCGCAGCAAGTCGATGCAGCGATCGAGTGCCACGCGGAACACGGCGCTTTCGCGGTGGAGCGCAGCGCCCATGAAGGCATGCTGGCTGCCGCTGCCCGGAAAGAGAAACACCACCTCGGGCGTGGAGGCCGGTGCCTTGCGGAAGGTGGTGCTTGGCGAAGACAGCATTTGCACGGCCATCTGCGTATCGCTTGCGACCACGGCGCTGCGCCATGCGAAGGTGCGGCGCCCGGTTTGCAGGGTGTGCGCCACGTCGTGCAGGGCCAGTGCGGGCTGTGCCTGCAGGTGCGCCGCAAGTTGGGTTCGGCCTTGCGCCAACGCCGTTTCATTTTTTGCCGACAGGGGCAGGACCTGCCAGGCCGGCACCCTTGCCGCATGCGCTGCGACGGCCGGCGCTTCTTCGAGCACCACGTGCACATTGGTACCGCCGATGCCGAAGGAGCTCACGCCCGCACGGCGAGGCACGCGGCCCTCGGCCCAGGCGCGCGCTTGGGTGTTCACGTAGAACGGGCTCGCCGCGAAATCGATCTGCGGATTGGGCTGTTCGAAATTGAAGCTTGGCGGCAGCACGCGGTGCTTGAGCGCCATCGTCGCCTTGATGAGCCCTGCCACGCCGGCGGCTGCGTCGAGATGGCCGATGTTGGTCTTTACCGAGCCTATGGCGCAGAAGCCGCGCCGCTCGGTATCGGCGCGAAACGCCTGGGTCAGTGCGGCCATCTCGATCGGGTCGCCCAGCGTGGTGCCAGTGCCGTGCGCTTCCACATAGCCGATGGTGTCTGCCGCCACGCCGGCGATGAGCTGGGCCGCGCGAATGACTTCGGCCTGCCCGTCCACGCTGGGCGCTGTAAAGCCCACCTTGCCCGCGCCGTCGTTGTTGGCGGCCGAGCCCTTGATCACCGCATGGATGGTGTCGCGGTCGCGCAGCGCGTCGTCCAGCCGCTTGAGCACGACCACGCCCGCGCCGCTGCCGATGAGCGTGCCCGCGGCTTTTGCGTCGAAGGCGCGGCAGTGGCCGTCGGGCGAGAGGATGGCGCCGGGCTGATAGCGGTAGCCGCCTTCTTGCAGCAGGTTGAGCCACACGCCGCCGGCCAAGGCCATGTCGCAATCGTGGCCCAACAGGGCCTGGCATGCGGTGTGTACTGCGACAAGCGATGTCGAGCAGGCGGTCTGCACGGTAACCGCGGGGCCCCGCAGGTCGAGCTTGTAGGCCACGCGCGTGCAGAGCGAGCCTCCAGAGTTGCCGTTCATCAGCCCCAGCAGGTCTGCAATGCCGCTCTCCGCGCCAAGGCCGAACGACGGAAGCAGGTTGCGGATGAGGTACAGGTTGGTGCCCTCGCCCGCATACACGCCGACCTTGCCGGGCCAGCGCGCGGTGTCGCAGCCTGCGTGCTCGAGCGACGCCCAGGCGCATTCCAGAAAGATGCGCTGCTGCGGATCGAGAGTCTCGGCTTCGCGCGGCGTGTAGCCGAAGAAGCCGGCGTCGAACTGGTCCACGCCGTCGAACTTGACGCCGGCCTTCACGTACTCGGGGTCGTCCAGCAGGGTCTGCGGCACGCCGCGCGCTCGCAGCTCATCGTCCGTGAAGCGGGACACCGACTCCACACCGCCCTGCACGTTGCGCCAGAAAGCATCCACATCGTCGGCGCCCGGAAAGCGACCTGCCATGCCGACGATGGCGATCTCGATGCCTGTAGCTTCGGAGAGTTCTTGAAAGGCAGACATCAGTTGACTCTCTCTGTGGCCTTGCGGCGTTGAAGCATGGCGGCGCGTTGGCGCAGCGCCCTGTCGTCGCCAGCTGCGGCAGCCGCCGCGGACGACGCGGCACCAGCCGGTGCCTGCTCGATCCAACGGGCGAGCGATTCGATGGTGGGGTACTTGAAAAGGTTGACAACCGGAATTGCAATCTGCAGCCGGTCTTCCAGCAGGCGATGCGCGCGAATCAACAGCAGCGAATGGCCGCCGAGATCGAAGAAGTTGTCGTGCTGCCCGACCTGCCCGATCTTCAGCACCTCGGACCACACGCCAGCCAAGGTCTGCGCCACCTGGCCTTGCGGTGCTTCATAGGCCAGCTCGCTGGCGAACACAGGCTCCGGCAGCGCCTTGCGATCGACCTTGCCGTTGGCGTTGAGCGGCAGGCTATCGAGCACCGCGAAGGCACGCGGGACCATGTAGTCGGGCAGCACCTGTGCAAGGCGCTCCTTGAGCGCGGCGGTGTCGATGATGTGATCCGCATGCGCCGCGAGGTAAGCCACGAGGCGCAAGCCGGCCGGGCCTTCCTTCGCCACGACCACGGCTTCGCGCACGGCAGGCTGCGCGAGAAGCTGTGCCTCGATCTCGCCGAGTTCGATGCGCAAGCCGCGGATCTTCACCTGATGGTCGATGCGGCCGAGGTACTCCAGCTGCCCTTCGGCGTTCCATCGCACGAGATCGCCGGTGCGGTAGAGCCTTCCGCCGCCTTCGCTGTCGAAGGGATCGGCCACGAAGCGCTCCGCACTCAAGCCGGCCCGCTTCAGGTAGCCCCGGGCCAGGCTGATGCCGCCCAGGTACAGCTCGCCTGCAACGCCCTGCGGCACGAGGTTCAGGCTGGCATCCAGCACATGGGTGCTGGTGTGGCTGATCGGCCGGCCGATGGGTACCTGGCTCTGGCCATCATTGCGGCAGGCCCAGTGCGTGACATGGATGGTGGTCTCGGTCGGGCCGTAGAGGTTTTGCAAGCCCGCCCCGTGCAAGCGTTCAAGCGTTTCCTTCTGCGTTTCGGCCGGCATCGCCTCGCCGCCGCAGATGATGTGGCGCAGGCGCGTGCTGGCTTCGATGCCCTGGTGCGCGAGAAAGGCCTGCAGCATCGACGGCACGAAGTTGAGCGTAGTGACCTGGTGGCGCTGGATCAGTTCGACCAGCCGGGACGGGTCGCGGTGGTCGCCGGGGTTGGCCACCACCAGCCGCGCGCCGGAGGTCATCGGCCAGAACAGCTCCCACACCGACACGTCGAAGCCGAACGGCGCCTTGTGCAGCACGGTGTCATCGCGCGTCAGCCGGTAGATGTTCTGCATCCACACCATGCAGCTGTGCAGCGCGCCGTGGCGTATGGCCGCACCCTTGGGCTTGCCGGTAGAGCCCGAGGTGTAGATGACGTAGGCAAGGTTCTCGATGTGCAGGGCAACGTGCGGATCGCTGTCGGGCTCGCCGCCGAGGTTGGCAGCGTCGACTTCCAGCACTGTCAATGCGCGACGGTCGGGCACACGATCGGCAAGGCTGCACTGCGTGAGCAGCAGCCCGATGCCGCTGTCCTGCACCATGTAGGCCAGGCGTTCCGCCGGGTATTCCGGATCGAGCGGCACATAGGCGCCGCCGGCCTTGAGCACGCCGAGGATCGCCACCACCATCTCGACGGAACGCTCCATCGCAATGCCCACCAACACTTCGGGCTTGACGCCGAGCGTGATCAACCGATGCGCGAGGCGGTTGGCCCGGCGGTTCAGCTCGGCGAAGTTCAGCGACTCGTCGGCGAAGAGCAGTGCGGTGGCATCGGGCTGCGTTCTCGCCTGCCGCTCGATCATGCGGTGCACGGGCTCGGGTTGCGGCTCGCGGTGCGTGTTCACACCCCATTGCGCCAACCGCACCTGCTCGGGTGCACCGAGCAACTCGATGTCGCCTACCGGCTGATCGGGGTTGTCGGCCATTGCCTGCAGGGTGGCGACATAGTGGCCGGCCATGCGCTCGATGGTGTCCGGCTCGAACAACTCAGCCGCATAGATCACCGACAACGACAGCTGGCCTTCAGGCCTTTCGCGTGCTTCGAGCGTGAGATCGAACTGGGCCGCGAGATCGGGCAATGCATGGTCCTCTGCCGCGATGCCGGGCAGTTTCGAGAATGCGCGGAAATCTTCGAACAGGTGATTGAACATTACCTGGAACAAGGGCGTCTGGCTCAGGCTGCGTTCGGGTTGCAGCGCCTGCACCAGCTGCTCGAAAGGCAGGTCCTGGTTGGCCTGCGCGCCCAGCACGGCCTCGCGGGCCTGCGCCAGCACGCGCGATGCGCTCAGGGGCCCGTGAATGGAATTGCGCAGCACCAGGGTGTTGACGAACAGCCCGACCACGCCTTCGGCTTCCATGCGGTTGCGGTTGGCAATCGGCGCGCCGATGCGGATGTCCTGCTGCCCCGTGTAGCGGTGCAGCAGCGACTGGAAGCCCGCGAGCAGCACCATGAAAAGCGTGGCGCCCTGCGCATCGGCCAGGCCGCGCAGCTTGGCCAGCAGGCTGCCCGGCAACTCGAAGGCATGTCGCGCGGCGCTGTAGCCGGCCTGCGGCCTGCGCGGATGGTCGGTGCGCAGGTCCAGCACTTCATGCGCGTCGCCGAGCTGCGCGCGCCACCAGGCCAGCTGCCGTTCGCCCTCGCCGGCCGCAAGCCAGTCGCGCTGCCAGAGTGCGTAGTCCGCATACTGAATACGCGGCGCGGGCAGGCGCCTGGGCTCTGTACCCAGATGCGCGGCATAGCCCGCGGCCAGCTCATCGATGAGCAACTGCATCGAGGCGCCATCGGAAATGATGTGGTGCATCACCACTGCGAGCACATGGGTCTCGTCGGCAGCGCGGATCAGCGCAGCGCGCAGCAGCGGGCCCTGCATCAAGTCGAAGGGCTCGGCCTTGAGGCGCCGTGTTTGTTCCGCCAGTTGCCTGTCGCGCTCACCGGCATCGAGGCTGCGCAAGTCGAGGAGCGTCATCGGCAACTCACCGGCAGGTTTTATCCATTGCTCCGGGTTGCCGTCGGCCGCGGCGCTGAACACCGTGCGCAGCGATTCGTGGCGTGCGACGAGGTCGTCCGCCGCAGCGCGCAAGGCATCGGCGTTGAGCGCTCCCGTGAGGCGAAGCGCGCCGCTCACGTGGTACGCCGCACTTTGCGGGTCCATCCGCCAAAGGAACCACTGGCGCTCTTGTGCGTGCGAAAGCGGCATCGGCAACAGCCGGCGCTCTGCCGAAAGCACCGGCAGCGGCGCGTGCTTCGGGCGCAGGCCCTGCGCCTGCAGTTGGCGAATGGCCGCTGCGCACGCCTGCAGGCGCGGCTGCTCGAACAGCATTCGCGCCGGAAAGTCGATCTGCCAATGCGCCGAGATGCGCGATGCTGCCTGCGTGGCGGTGAGCGAGCTCCCGCCCCGGTTGAAAAAGTGCGCATCGCGCCCGAGCGGGCGATCGTCGCCATGCTTCCAGACCTCCCGCCAGATGGCGGCGAGCACCATTTCGACCTCGTCGAGCGGCGCTTCGATGGCTGCTTCGTCGGGGCCGCCTCGCACGAAGGCTCCGAACTGGTAAACGGCGTAGGCATCGGCCGTGCCGTCCTTCCAGCCCGCGCGGCACGCGCTGCGCTGCAGCTTGCCGCTGGTGGTCTTGGGCAGGCCGCCCGGGTTGAGCAACAGCACCACCGACAGAGGTTCGCCGAACACTTCGCTGACCGCGGCGCCCAGCGCATCGACCAGCGCCTGCGGCGGCACCAGCTTCTGCATGCTGCGGGACACTTCGGCCGCAACGCCGATACCTTCGCCGTCCGCGCCCTGCACCGCAAAGACGGCGACGCGGCTCTTGCGCACCGCGTCGACCTCGGCTTCTATGAGCCGCTCGATGTCTTGCGGATAGATGTTGTGGCCGCGGACGATGATCAGGTCCTTGATCCGCCCGGTGACGTAGAGCTGGCCCTCGTGCATGAAGCCGAGGTCGCCTGTGCGCAGCCAGCGATCGCCGTCACGCTCCACGAAGGTTTCGCGCGTTTCGCGCTCCTTGCCCCAGTAGCCGAGGCAGATGCTCGGGCCGCTGGTCCAGATTTCGCCGATCTTTCCAGGTGCCGCGGGCAAGAGCGTTTCTACATCGACGATCTCGACGCGATGGCCTGGCGCCGCCACGCCGCAGCCGACCAGCACCGTGCCTTCGCCGGCCGGCATGCCGGCTCCTTGTGCCAGGGCATCGGAAGAGAAGGTGCGTGCCACCATGCCGCCGCCGCGCACGCTGCCGGTCACGTACAAGGTGCCTTCGGCGAGGCCGTAGCAAGGGTAAGCCGCGTTCGGGTCGAATCCCGCGGGCGCGAAGCGTTCGATGAACTCCGCCTCGGTGTCCGCGCGCACCGGCTCCGCGCCCGTGTAGGCCACGCGCCAGCTCGACAGGTCCAGCTCCGCAAGCCGCGCATCGTTCACGCGCTCCAGGCACAGGCGAAACGAAAAGTCGGGACCGCCGCTGTGGGTGGCGCGGTGGCGCGAGATGAGCTCGAGCCATCGCACCGGGCGCTCGAGAAAGTAGCCGGGCGAGGTGAGCACCAGCGGAATGCCGTTGAAGAGCGGCAGGAGCAACCCGCCGATCAACCCCATGTCGTGATAGAGCGGCGCCCAGCAGACGAACTTGTCTTCCGGCCTCACGTCCATGCCGTGCGTCATGGCGATTTCGTTGGCAACCAGGTTGCCGTGCGTCACCATCACGCCCTTGGGCGCAGAGGTCGAGCCCGAGGTGTATTGCAGAAATGCAATGTCGCTGTCGGCAGGATCGAAGGGTGTCCACGCATCGGCGAGCGCCTCGTCCACCGCATCGACGGCGATGATTTGCGCATCGGCAAACTCGCTGGCTGCATTCATCGCGTGCGAAATGGCGGCCGAGGTCAGCACGCAGCGGGCCTGCGAATCCGTGGCAATACCGGTGAGCCGCGCAAGATGCTGGGGCCGCATCGACTCGGGCGGGAACACGGGCACCGCGATCACGCCGCTGTAGAAGCAGGCCAGCATGCACACCGCGTAGTGGTCTCCGTTGTCGAGCATGATGAGTGCGCGCTCGCCCTTGGCCAACTGCTGCTGGAGCCGCGCCGCAAGTGCGCGCACGCGGCGCTCGAACACGCCATAGCTGATCGGCTCTTCATGCAATTCGCCGTTCACCGTGCCGGCCACGGTCAGCCAGATGTCGTCCGGCCGCGTGCTCGCAAGCGTGCGCAAATGCGTCACGAAATTCTTCGGCAGCGTGTTTGCCTTTTGCGGTATTTCAGTCATGTCGATTCCTTTGCGCGCCACGCGAGGGCGGCTGCATAGCCGGGCGGCGCCTGGAGCGCCACGGCTTGAAAATTTGTCCATCCGGGAACAGCAGATTCGAGGGCGATCCGCCCCTCCGCATCAAAGTGAATGCCGATGGATTTCAGGTGCTCGGCCACGCCAACGCCAATGGCCTTCAGCACCGCCTCCTTGGCGACCCAACGGCTGTAGAGCGCGCGCGGCCGATCGGCGGCATTGCGCACTTCATTGAATTCGCGATCGCTGAAAGCCAGCGATGCAATAGCCTCCATGTCGACTTCGGCCCTGCACTCTTCGATGTCGACACCCACCTCGCTCACCGTCCGCGCATCGCCCAGAACGATGAGCGCGTGAGCACCCGAATGCGAGATATTGAACGGCGGCGCAGCACCGGGTGCGAGCTCGATAAACGGTTTGCCGTGCGCGCTCGATGCAAGCGGCACTTCGGCGGGCTCGCAGCCCACGTGCTTCGCAAGCAGGCTTCGGAGCGCAGCGCGGCCTTCCGCGAAGCGCACCCGGTCGGCGGTTCTTGCGAACCTGTCGGCCTTGGCGCGCTCGGCGGGGGTCAGCAGTTGCCGCGCCGCCTCAGGCTCGGCGGCCAGGTCGAAGTCGAGGCGATACACCTTGATGCCCTCGGCCAGCGGATCAGGCCAGGGCATGAGTCGCATGGCGATCTCCCGCGACGACCTGGCCGAGGCGCTGCGAGAGCGCAGCCAGAAAGGCCGCCTCATGTTGCCGGATGAAGAAGTGGCCGCCGTCGAACCAGTCGAGCGTGAAGACGCCGCCCGCCTCGGCCGACCAGGCGTGAATGCGCTCGGCTTCGATGTCGTCGTGATGACCCGCAAACACATGCAGCGGCACCGGCAGCGGCGCTTCGTCCGCATGGCGAAAGCCTTCGCACACGCGGTAGTCGGCACCGAGCACGTCGAGGGTGATGCGCATCAACTCCGCGCTGGCAAACACTTCTTCGGGCGTTCCGCCCTGCTTGCGCAGGTCGGCAATCAGCGATGCGTCGTCGGTCTTTCCGGCAAAGCGCGCAGGGTCACGCCGGCTGGGCGCCGAGCTGCCCGAGGCAAGCAGCGCCAGGGGCAATTCGCGCCCCATCGTGCGCAGCCGGCATGCGATGCCGTAGGCCAGCAGCGCACCCATGCTGTGGCCGAAGATCGCGAAGTTGCCGCGCATGGCGTCGGCTTGCTCCGCGCAGACCTGCGCAACAAGACCGTCGAAATCGCGGAGCGCGCTTTCGGCCGAACGGCTCCCACGGCCGGGCAACTCCACCGGCACGACGCGGATCCAGCCCGGCAGCAGGCGGCGCCAGCGCAGGTACATCGTGGCGCTGGCACCCGCGCACGGCAGGCACAACAGCGAGACGCTCGTCTCCACGCGCGTCAACCGGCCGCAGGTTCGGTGGTCGGGTTTTGTTCTTGCCGCGCCATCCATTCGCGCAGCGACCGGGGCCGCATGTCGGTCCAGCCTTCTTCGACATAGGCAAGCGCGGTCTTCTTGTCGCCCTTGATGCCCTCGACCGCAGTCCACCCCTTTGGCACGGCCTTCCAGTGGGGCCAGATGGAATACTGGTCTTCGTGGTTGACCAGAACAATGAAGGTCTCGTCTTCGCGATCGAAGCAGCTCGTCGACATGGATGCGTCCTTATGCGGTTGAACAGGTTCTGGCGATCAGGAGGCCCGGCGGGCCTTCTGTTCGCTCCTCTGTTCAACAAGACGTTTCAGGACGCGATCTGTTCACTCCGAAGAAGCAGGGGGAGAAGCAGGCGGAGACTCAGGCGGTACAAGGCCCGCGAGCAGCCACAGGCGGGCCGCCTTGTCGTAGGCCTTGCGATGCAGGGGGTCTGCAAGAAGCCAGGCAGTCATCTCGCTGCGCGCAGCGGCATCGAAGCTCTCGCGGTCGTACTCGCGCTGCACCCATTGCCATGCGGCGTTCCAGATGGGATCGTCCTGTTCTTGTGTCATGTGCGTGAAGATGTGTGGCATTGCGCGGCAGCACAATGCATCGGCGCTAAGGCTTTTACCTTACACCAATCTCGCACGCCTTCAGGGCGTCGAATGCCAGGGCTCAATCGTCGTCGAGCAGCCGGCCGCATTCCTTGATCGCTTGTGCCGCCTCGGCGATCAACCCGTTCACCAGCCCGAGCGCGCAACCCAGGCGCAATGCGATTTCGCGCTGTGTGAGGCCCTCGAGGCGATAGAGCTCGAACACCAGGCGCGTTCGCGCGGGCAGTGCGGCCAGCACCTTGTCGATCGCGTGAATGGCCTGGCGCTCGCGCATCAGGCGGTCGGGCGAAGGCGGGCCCGCCACATCCAGCGCCTCGACATCGACGTCGAAGGTGCGGTAGTTGGCTTCGACGGTATGGCGCCGGCAGCAGTCGAGCGCCACGTTGCGCACCACCTGGCAGCAATAGCCGATCGGCCTGTCGGCCTTGCGCACGCAGGGGCCGTCGGTGATCTTCAGGTAGGCGTCCTGCAGCACGTCGTCGGCGAGTTCCGCGGTGCGCACGATCCGCCGTGCCACGCGCAAAAGCTGCGGACGGTTCGCGATAAAGACTTCGGCGAGCGTGGGCTCGGAAAGAGGCAACGCCATGTCGATGGGCTCTCTCATCATGCGAGGCGCAGCGCAAACGGCGCGAAAGAACGTTGACGAGGTTGAAGACACATGAACATGAGGGAGGTACTCCTGAAGTGCTCAATACAAATGAGAATTATTACTACTTGTGGATACAAAAATGCCCCATTTCCCGATCCCTTCATGCTCCATACCCAGTAGACGTTCGAGCGCACCAAAGCGAGACAGCCGCGCGCCGGATTTAGCGCAACCAAACGTTCGGCGATGGTGGGCCGCTTGCATGACAGCCAGATGATCGCGTGCGGCCGCCAACTAGAATTCCGCCCCTTTCCCCGATCCCTGCCTCATGAACATCGTCGTCAACGAAGAACTCAAAGCCTATATAGATCCATTGACTCCGGAGGAGCACGAGGCGCTGGAGCGCAGCATCCTCACCGAGGGCTGCCGCGATGCGCTGGTGCTGTGGGGCGACGTGCTGGTGGACGGCCACAACCGCTACGGCATTTGCCAGAAGCACGGCCTGCCTTTTCAAACTGTGCAGAACACGCGCTTCAAGACGATCGAGGACGTGCACCTCTGGATGATCGACCAGCACCTGGGCCGGCGCAGCATCTCCGACTTTCTTCGCGGCGTGCTGGCACTGCGAAAGAAAGACATCGTCGACGAGCGCCGCGCGCGCGCAATGGCCGACACGGCACCGTCCGACGACGGCGCGCCGTTCGATGCCGACCCACCCGCCGCCGGAACGTCTGCTGACGACGCCCCTGCCCTGCCACCTCCCGCACCGCTGAGCAGCCGCGAAGCCATTGCACGCGCAGCGCGGCTCAGCAGCAACCAGGTGGTGATGATCGAGAAGATCCAGAAACAGGCCGCGCCCGAATTGGTCGCAGCCGTGAAGTCGGGCGTGATTTCCATCAACACCGCGGCGGCGGTGGCCAGCCTGCCCGCCGAAGAACAGGTTTCCGCGGCAAACGCGGGCAAGGACGAACTCAAGCAGGCCGCCAAGCGGGTTCGCGAAGCCAAACGCAAGCCGCGCGAGGAAGCGGCCGAGGCGGCTGAGTCGGCTGAATCGAACACGGCCGACCAGCCGGCAAAGGCCGACGCGCTCCTGCTGCTGGAGCAGCGCGTGGCAGAACTCACGGCCGAGAACGACGCCTTGCGCAAGCAGGTCGCCGAACTGCAGGCGCAACTGGCGAGCTGATCAGAACGTGCCGGCTGCCTGCAGCCGGATCTCTCAGCGCCGCTGAGCCGGCAGTTTTCCGAGCGATTCCTCAAAGAACTGGAGCAGCGCCTGGACGCGCGCGGTGCGGCCCTGCCGCGTGGGCACCAGCGCCGTCACGGGCGCACTATCGAGCGCCCAATCGGGCAGCACCCGCACCAGGGTTCCGCGGGCAATCGACTCCGCGGCATCCCACTCGGAGCGCAGCACCAGCCCAAGGCCCTGCTCGGCCCACTCGCGCGCCACGGTGCCGTCGTTCGAGGTGTAGCTGGGCACGACGCGCACGGTCTCGCGCGGCTTCTGCCGCCGCGCGGCATCGAGCACCTTTGCCTTTCCCGTCGCCTTCGCAGCGGGCCGCTGGAAATGCCACAGCGTCACGTCTTCCTCGTTCTCGCGGATGCTGATGCAACAATGCTTCAGCAGGTCGCGCGGCTCGCTGGGCGTGCCGTGCGTGCGCAAGTAACCCGGGCTCGCGCACAGCCAGCGCTCATTGAAGGCGAGCGTGCGCGCAACCCACGACGAATCGCGCACCGTGCCGATGTGAATCACCACATCCGAATCGTGCCTGTCGGGCCACGGCGTTTCCCTCAGGTCGAGCTGAAGGCCCAGCGAGGGATGCAGCCGCGCAAAGCGCGCGAGCATCGGCGCGATGCGCTGCCTTCCATAGCCGAAGGGCGCCGCAATGCGCAGCGTGCCGGTCAAGCGGCGGTCGTTGCGCTGGAACGATTGCGGCAACGCCTCGAGCCCGGCCAGCAACGCCGCCGCCTCGCGCGCAAAGCGCTCGCCCTCCGGCGTCAGGCTCAGGCGCCTTGCGGTGCGAACCGCCAGAGCCACATCCAGGGTGGCTTCCAGCTTGCGCAGCCGCATCGACAGCGCGGGCGGCGTGACGTTCAACGCGCGCGCCGCGGCACTCAGCGAGGGCGCCTGCGCGAGCGCCGCGGCAAGTTGCAGGTCTTCGATGCGGAGCATTCAGCTGGGCTTAACGATTGTTGTAGTTTCATTAAACCACGCACGCCCCTCGGATGACTACAGTCAGGCCCATGAACACACCTTCGCACCTGGCCACGCGCGACACGCCGGCCGCCCTCATCGACCTGCCGCGCATGCAGCACAACATCGACCGGATGCAGGCGCACATGAACGCGTTGTCCACGCGGTTTCGCCCGCATGTGAAGACCACCAAATGCACGCCGGTCGTGCGCGCCCAGCTGGCCGCGGGTGCGCAGGGCATCACCGTTTCCACGCTCAAGGAGGCGGAACAGTTTTTTGCCGACGGCATCACGGACATCCTCTATGCGGTCGGCATGGCGCAGCACCGGCTGCCGCAGGCACTCGCGCTGCGCCGCAAGGGCTGCGACCTGAAGATCATTACCGACAGCGCGGCTTCGGCGACGGCAATTGCCGAGTTCGGCCGCGCGCATGGCGAGGTGTTCGAGGTGTGGATCGAGATCGACACCGACGGCCACCGCTCCGGTATCAAGCCCGACGAAGCAGCGCTGCTCGAAGCGGGAAGCGCCTTGCACGCAGGCGGCATGAGGCTGGGCGGCGTGCTCACGCATGCGGGCTCCAGCTACGAGCTCGACACGCCCGAGGCACTGGCGGCCATGGCCGAGCAGGAACGCGCGGGCTGCGTGCGCGCGGCCGAGCGCCTGCGCGCCGCGGGCCTGCCCTGCCCGGTGGTCAGCGTCGGCTCCACGCCCACCGCGTTGCATGCGCAACAACTCGACGGCGTGACCGAAGTGCGTGCCGGCGTGTATGTGTTCTTCGACCTGGTGATGAAGAACATCGGCGTCTGCACCACTTCGGACATTGCGCTGAGCGTGCTCACGACGGTGATCGGCCACCAGCCGGACAAGGGCTGGGCAATCGTCGATGCGGGCTGGATGGCGATGAGCCGCGACCGCGGCACGCAGAAGCAGAAGCGCGACTACGGCTACGGCCAGGTCTGCGGGGTCGACGGTGAGCCGATCGACGGCTATGTGCTGAGCGGCGCCAACCAGGAGCACGGCATCCTCTCGCGCGAAGGCACGCCCGACACGGACATTGCGGCGCGCTTTCCCATCGGCACGCAGCTGCGCATACTGCCCAACCACGCCTGCGCCACCGGCGCGCAGTTTCCGCAGTACCACGCGCTGGCGCAAGATGGAACACTCGCAACCTGGAGCCGGTTCCACGGCTGGTGAGAAAGAAGCGCATGACAAGCACCGCTCAACACATCGCGCCCGAAGGCCTGGCCGCACCGGGCGGGCACTACAGCCACGCCACCGTGGCCAACGGCTTTGTCTTCGTTTCCGGCCAACTGCCGATTGCGCCCGGCGGTGCCAAGCTGACCGAGGCCTCGTTCGAAGAACAGACGCGCCAGGTGCTCGACAACGTGAAGGCCGCATTGGTTGCGGCCGGTAGCAGCATCGATCGCCTGGTGCAGGTTCGCGTCTACCTTGACGCCATCGAGAACTGGCCGGCCTTCAACACCCTCTACGCGGAGTGGGCCGGCAATGCGCGGCCGGCCCGTGCCATCGTGCCGACGGGGCCGCTGCACTTCGGGTTCAAGGTCGAGATGGAGGCGGTCGCGCTGGCGTAGTGCAGGCAGGCAAGCACCGGACGCGCCGCTATTCTCGCCAATGGCATACTGGCGCGCGGCCACGCTGGCCGCGGCGATGGAAGAGCCACGGTCCACCCGAAGTACCGCCAAGGGAAGCGCCATGAAACACTCGCGAGATGCCGTGCCTGCGCCATACGGTCAGCGGCACGGCTTATGGAAAGCGGCTCTTCTCTTCGTCGGCTGCATGATCGCCACCGCTCTTCCTTCGGCGGCGCAAGAATGCGGAACGGCGCGCAAGGCAAATCTTCCGCGCCTGGATCGCAGCCATGTGCGCGACGAGTTCCGCATCGTCTACACACTGCACGGCGAGCATGCGCTGCCCGACGCCCGCGACGCCAACCGCAACGGCGTGCCCGACAAGGTCGAGGACGTGGCCACGCAGCTCGTGGCGGGGCGGCGCATTTTTTCCGAGGTGATGGGGCTCACGCATCCGATGCGCCAGGCCCGCAATGCGCACACCGCGTCGATCGACGTCTTCCTGTTCAAGATGGAAAAAGGCAACGGCCGCTCCTACGACGAAGCGACGAACTACCGCCTGGGAACCGACGGCCCCAAAGGGCACTGCGCACTGCGCATCGACCTGCTGAACAGCCATTCGAACCAGAACGTCACGCCGGTTCACGAGCTCTTCCACCAGTACCAGTACGGCTACACGATGTTCAAGGCGCGCTGGTTCCTGGAGGGCACCGCGCGCTGGGCCGAGTACGCGTTGCGCCCGGGCATGGGGCCCGAGCGGCCGCTGCCCGGCACCTTGCAGGCCCTCCAGGCGCAGGTGTTTGCCGAAACCTACGAGGCCAGCGCCATGTGGAACCGCGTTGCCGCGCTGCTGGATCCCGATGGCCGCCTCAAGCTCCCGGCCGACCTGGCACGGAGCACTTATGTCGACGGCAGCCCGGTCATCCATGACGACCTGCTGCGCGGCGCTGCCTTCATGAAGGCGCTGTTCGAGGCGCTCGGTCCGCTGGACCGGCAGGTCTCGGCGCGCAACGGCTGGCCTGCCTTCGGCTGGAAGGAAGAAGACCAGCGCTCCCCCGCGCATGACGCCGAGATCTTCCGGGAGGTGCTGCAGGTGGTGCGTGCGCAGGCCAGGCGCTTGGGCACCGCCGCCACCGCGGAGATGGACGCCTTCCTGGCGCTGCAGTCGGCATTGCATTGACCGGCATGGGCGCCATTCGCAGTTGCCTGCCGGTCTATCGCGCGTTGATGGCCCACACGCCGGGCCATGTGGTCCTGGTGGTGGGAGCGGTGCTGGCATCGCAGCTGGGTTTGCTGCTCACGCTGTGGCTGCCGTGGAAGCTCGTGGTCATGCTGGCCGGGCCATATGTGCCCACGCTTGTGCCGCACGCCATCACGGTGCTGCCGCAGAAAACCCAGGTGCTGCTCATCGGCGGAGCCATCGTGGCGGCCTATGTGCTGCACCTGGCGGCCGAGAAGCTGATCGACCGGCTCTGCGAGCGGGGTGCACGGCGGCAGTGGCGGGCCAGCGAAAAGACAGGGCTGTTCAACAACCAGTCGAAGACCGCGAGGCAGGCCTACCAACGCTTGCTGCGCAGCATTGCCGCCGTGGTTTTTGCGGCCGTGGCCATGGTGGCGCTGGCGGTTCTCCATCCTCCGCTGCTGCTGGTCTGCCTGCTGTGGTGCGGGCTGGTGCCGCTGGCATTGCACGCCTCGACCGCATGGCGGCCACAGCTGGCGCACGCATTGCGCAGCTCGCTGAACCGGTTCATGGGCGGGTTCGTGCAAGGAGGATTCTTCTGCGCGCTGGCCTACATCGTCTGGCAATACTGGCGCGACGCCCTCCCGCCCCTGCAGCAGGTGCTGGTGGCATTGATTCTCTTGCGGCAGGCACTGCAGCAGATTGCCCAGGCGGTGCTTCATCTGGCTGCGCTCGACAGGCAGCGCAGCCAGGTCCGCGCCCTGTTTTTGCCCGATGTGCAGTGGCAGGCACCGGCGGCGGTTCGCAGCCCGTTCGACGAGTTGCTGGAGCCGGTGCGCCGCGAAGAATGGATGCTCGACCTGCTCGGCAGGCAGCTCGGTGTTTCGCTCGACCTGCACCTCGACGGCAGGCGGCTGGATGTGCAAACCCGCACCATGGCCGCCGGCAACATCAAGGCGCTGTTCGTGAAAGTGCTCGATGCCGAAGGTGCCGTGCAACAGGGCTTTCTCTTCAAGCTCTTCGATCATGCGCGCGATGCGGCGGCCCAGCAGGAAGCCGATCTTCTGGGCGGTGGCACTGCGGGGTTGCCGGCTTTCGAATGGCTGGGCAGCATGCGCGTGGGCGGCTATGCCTGCCACGCGATGCGCTGGAACCCGCGGGCACGCCGGATCGACGGGGCGGAACTCGCGCGAGGCGTCTTGGCGCTGCGCACCCAGTTGATGGCCTTCGAGCCGCCGCTGGAGCTGGTGGAGCGGTACCGCCGTTCACGCGTCGCCCTGCCCGAGCGGCTCTTGCAGGTGCGCTTCGATGCGCTCGCACAAGCTGCCGCCGACACATCGCAGGCAAACGATATCGAGACACTGCGGCTCGCCTGGCCCGGGCTCCTGCAAGCTGTGCATGCCATGCCGCTGCAACTGGTGCTGCCCGATCTTTCCGGCAATGCCATCTACCGCGAAGAGGACGGCGGTTTCAAGATCCATCACTGGGCCGACTGGCGGCTGGAGCCGCTGGGTGCCGGTTGGCCACTTTCGCAGCGGATGGGCACGGACCTGGCGCATGCGTTGGCGCAGGCATCGGCTACGCGGGTCCTGCCAGCAGGCGCGACCGCGAAGCATGCCGAACTCGCCGCCCGGCTGCACGAGTTCGAGCGCCGCCACGCACGCCAGAATTACCAGGGCGCGGCCAACATGGTGGCCGGCCTCCTGCGCTGACTTGGTGGGCGTCGCGTCGAGCCCTCCTCGCGTCCCGCGCCCCGCCAGAGCGCGAACCCGTATGCCCCCAGCGCCTACACCGGCACGCACCCGCCCGGAACGATTCGCGACAAGGCCATCAAGCAGACGCCCGCAGTCTGCTTCGGCCCCACGGGCTCCAGCATCCACGGCATCGACGAGTGGGTTTCCATCGACAGCCTGATGCAGGTGACCGTCGTGCTCGCCGTTTTCATGGCACGCTGGTGCGGTGTCAATCGCACCGGCTGATCCTTTCTCCAGCGGTCGGGCATGCCGCGCGGCAAGCCGGACGGGTGCTAAATTGAGCCCGGACTCACGTCCTCGCAGCAACGAGGCCGCCGTTTCTTTTTGATACTGACGGATGAATTCACTCAACCTCGCGCTCTTCGACACACTCGCCGCCGGCTTCTCTCCCTCCCCCACGTTGCTGTGGTTCGCATCGGCGATTGCGCTGGGCTCGTCGTGGGTATGCGCGGCCATTCTTGCCTGGGTGGCATGGCGCCGCCCCGCGCAGTGCATCTGCGTGCTGGCGGTACTGGCCGCCGGAGGCGCGGCTTCGCTGATCTCGCACGAGATCGCGGCGTCCATCGGTATGCCGCGCCCCTTCATGGTGGGGCTGAGCCCCGCCCATGTGCCGCACGGCGCGCGGGCGGGCCTGCCCAGCACCCACGCCTCGGTGATGTTCACCATGGCTTTCATGCTGCTGCTGCAGCGCGGGCTGCGTGACGTGGGGCTGCTGGTTCTTGCCGTGGCCACGGTCACGGCTTGGTCGCGCATTTATGCGGGCATCCATTTTCCGTTCGACATTGCGGCAGGTGCGCTGCTGGGCGCGTGCATCGCCGGTGCGCTGGTTGCACTTCATGCCGTGGGGCGCAAGTTTGCCCGCACACCCACTGCCGCGCTGGCGTGGCCGCTGCGCGCATTGGCAGCCGGCACCGCGGGGCCTTCGCTGGTGCTGGTGTTCGGCTTTGCCGCGGCATGGATCGGGTTGAACACGCCCGGGTCGATCGGGCCGGCGGTCCTGGAGGAAAGCGGACCGGTCGAGAAGAGCACGGTTCTGCTGTACCTTGCCGCGGCGGCATGCCTGGCGGCGGTGCGCGTGGCGTCGCTGTCGCGGCTGGACAAGACGGCCCTCTGCATCGTGCTTGTTGCCTTTGCCGCGCGCGAAGCGGATGGGCACCTGGGGCACCACGGCAGCCTGGTCTTCGCGCCCATTGCCGTGGCCGGCGCATGGCTTGCAAGGCGCGCCTGGTCTGCGCGCGACGCGTTGCGCGCATGGTGGCAATGGCGGCCGGAAGCCACCACCCTGCTGACCTTTGCCGCAGTGATCGGGACCGCGATCGTTCTCGACCAGTTACCCGCGGTGCTTGCGGACCAGGACGCGTTGAGCGGCAGGTCCACGGGCCTGTACCGCTACCTGGTGCTCAGCTTCGAGGAGGTTCTGGAACTGGCGCTGCCGGTTCTCGCGCTGCTGGGCATCGTGCAGGCAAGGTGGGGCGGGAACCGGGGCGCCGGGCGTTCGGCACGCGCGGCACTTTCCGCTCGGGCCGGTTCATAGAATGCCGCATGGAAACCCGGCAGATGCGTTGTATCGTGGCGATCGCGGAGGCCGGCAGCCTTACCCGCGCCGCCGAAAATCTCGGCCTTGCGCAACCCGCGTTGACGCAGATGCTGAACCGGCTCGAAAGCGAAGTCGGCACCAAACTCTTCACGCGCACACGGCGCGGCGCCGCCCTCACCGAGGCAGGGCTGGCCATCGTCGACGACCTGCGGGCCAGCCTTGCCTACGGTGATGCGGCGGCCGAACGCGTTCGAGCCATGGGCGCCGGACGCGCGGGCCGGCTGACCATCGGCTTTGTGACCCACGCGGTGTATGAAGTGCTGCCCCGCGCGCTGCGGCGGCTGCGCGAGGCCTATCCGCAGCTCGACATTTCTCTGCGCGAGATGAGCAACGCCGAGCAGGTCGAGGCGCTCGAGGGCGGCCGCATCGACATCGCGCTGCTGCATCCGCCCGTGGCCGTGAATGCGCGCGTACACGAGAAGCGTCTCGGCGAAGAACTGCTGGTGGCGGCCGTGCCCGCCTCGCATCGGATCGGGGCCGACGGCTGCGTTTCCCTGGCGGACATCGCCGCGCACGGGCTGGTGTGGTTTCCAAGCCTGCAGATGTCGGCCTTGCGCACCCAGGTGCTGGCGGCTTTTCGCGCGGCCGGGCACGAGGTGCGCATCGTGCAGGACGCCAACCGCACGCTGACCGTGCTGTCTTGCGTGGCGGCGGGGCTGGGCTGGTCGCTGCTGCCGAGTTCGGTTCGCGCGCTTCGGCATGAGGGCGTGCGCTATGCCGAAGTGCGCGACGGTGCGGGGCTGCCGCCTTTCGAGCTTGCCGCGATGTGGCTCGCGCGGTCGCGCCCGGCTTTTGCGGACGCCTTCGCCGAGATGCTTGCCGCCTAGTCCAGTTCGATCTTGTTGGTCTTGGCGACCTGGGTCCACTTGGCGATTTCGGCGCGCCGGAACGCATCGAGCTCGGCCGGATTGGAACCGATCACTTCGGCCCCCATGCCTTCAAGGCGGGCGCGGACTTCAGGGTCGCGCACCACGGCGGCCAGTTCCTTCGACAGCCTGTCGACCACGGCCGCGGGCGTTCCGGCCGGAACGAACACGCCGTTCCACTCATAAACCTCGTAGCCCGCAAGCCCCGATTCGGCCACTGTCGGAATTTGCGGCATGACCGGCGAGCGCGCCTTGCCCGTGACCGCCAGCGCGCGCAGCTTGCCGCCCTGGATGTACTGCAGGCTCGACGCAAGGCTTGCGAAGAACACCGGCACCTGGCCGGCCATGACATCGGTGAGCGCGGGACCGCCGCCCTTGTAGGCCACGTGCGTCATGCGCACGCCGGCCATGGCGCTGAAAAGCTCTGCCGAGAGATGCTGCGCCGAGCCGTTGCCAGAAGACGCGTAGTTGATGTGCTCGGGCTTGGCCTTTGCCTGTGCAATGAGATCCTTCACGCCCGTGATCGTCGCGGAGGGGTTGACCACGAGCACGTTTGGCACGCGGACCAGCAGCGAGACCGGCGCCAGATCGCGCAGCGTGTCGAACGGCATCTTGCTTCGCAGCGCGGGGTTCTGCGAATGGTTGGAAGCGTCGAGCATGATCGTGTAGCCGTCGGCCGGGCTCTTGGCCACAAGGTCGCCGCCAATGGCGCCGCCCGCGCCGGCGCGGTTGTCGATCACCACCGGCTGCCCGAGCCGGGCCGAGAGCTTGGGCGCGATGACGCGCGCCACCACGTCGACCGTGCCGCCCGGCGGGTAGGTCACGATCATCTTCACCGGCTTTGCCGGCCACGCCTGCGCCGCGGCGCTCATCGCAGTGGCGAGAAGTGCCGTGCCGACGCAGGCAGCCGGAATCCATGCGCGCAATGCGCTGTGTGCTTTCATGATGTCTCCTTGGAAAAACGGAACAGCGCCGCCGGGGTCTCGGCCAGGATGCAGCGCCGCGCTTGGGGGTCAGGAATCCACTCGTCCAGCACCGCCAGCGTGTGCGGGTAGCTCGTGTGTTCCCGGTGTTCGGTATGGGGCCAATCGCTGCCCCACAGCAGGCGCTGCGGACCCGCGGCTTCGAGCAGCGAGCGCGCGGCCCGTCGGGCATCGGCGCCGGCAGGGTCTGGCCAGTTGCGGTAGGCGGCCGACAGCTTCACCCAGGTGCGGCCTTTTGCCGCCGCGCGCAGGAGCCAGTCGAAACCGGCATCCGCAGCCGTGCTGCCACTGGGCCGCCCAAAATGATCGACAACGAGCCTGCAGCCGGCATCGAGCACCGGCTGGCCTGCCGCCGCCAAGTCGTGCGAAGGCCGGTGTACTTCGACATGCCAGTCGAGGCTGCGCACATGCTGCAGCAGGGCTTGCCATAGGGGCTGCGAGAAATCGGGCAAGGGCAGGCCCATGAGGTTGAGCCGGATGCCGCAGATGCCTGCGTCCGCAAGTGCGCGCAGTTCGGCAAGGGGCGTTTCGGGTGCGACCACGGCAACGCCGCGCAAGCGATCCGGGCAGGCGCGCAAGGCGCCAAGCATGAAGCTGTTGTCGGTGCCCAGGAAGCTCGGCTGGACCAGCAGCGCATGCGAGATGCCGTGGGCATCCAGCAGGCCCAGGTATTCAGCGGGCGTGGCGTCGTAGTCGGGCGCGTGCCGGCGCTGCGGGGCGAGCGGCAGGCTGCTCAGGAAGACATGCGCATGGCTGTCGACGGCACGCACGCCGCCGCCCGCTGCGGTGCGGCGTTGCAATGCTTCTTGCGGATACTTTGGCGTGAACAGGTGCGTCTCCTGAGGGGAGACGGAAGTATCGGCATGCAAGCGCGGGCACGGAATGCCTGCGCCTGTTGTTTAGTGATAACGGCAGCTTATGGAAACGCTCTCGCGCATCCATGCGTCGAGCGCGATGCGTTCAGGGCTTCGGGTGTACGAACGGCCGAGCCTTCTGCAGGAAGACCTTGTGCAGCGCATCGAGTTCTTCCAGGTCGCGCTGCAGCGCCGACTTGTCATACGGCTTGCCGGCGGCGATGTCGGTCATCCACCGGTCGTATTTGTCTCGCTGGCTGCGCCACTCTTCGTACGCAACGCGCAGCTCGTCCCATTGAACAGTCATGGCGGCAAGAGCAAGCCCGGTCAGGCGTGCGCGTGGGCGTCGGCAAAGAGCCGGACCATTTCGCGGTCGAACGCCGGCAGGTCCTTCGGGCCGCGGCTGGTCACCAGGTTGCCGTCGACCACTACGTCGTTGTCCACCCACTTGGCGCCGGCGTTCTTCAGGTCGGTGCGCAGCGACGGCCACGAAGTCATGGTGCGGGCCTCGACCCCCTTGGCCTCGATGAGCGTCCACGGGCCGTGGCAGATGGCGGCAATCGGCTTGTGGGCCTTGACGAAGTCCTGCACGAAAACCACGGCCTGCTCATTGATGCGCAGCGCGTCGGGGCTCATCACGCCGCCGGGCAGCAGCAGCGCGTCGAACTCGTGCGCGGCCGCCTGCGCAAGCGGGATGTCGACGGTGAAGGTATCGGCCGGGTCGCCGTGCCTGGAGCCGCGCACGCGATCGTTCTTGGGCGACACGATCTTCGTTTCCGCGCCCGCGGCTTCGAGGGCCTTGCGGGGGTTGGTCATTTCGGACTGTTCGAAGCCGTCCGTCACGAGGATGGCGACCTTCATACCTTCGAGTTGGTGCTTGTTCATGTGAATTCCTTTCGTCGGTGAGCAAACGCCCAAGCTACAGGTGCGCGCGCACCGGCCGGTCGGCACGCGTCGGCTCCCCGTGTCGGACAATTCGCGCTATGAGGCCAACCGGTCGAGAAGGCTGTACCAGGCCACCCCTCCCGCCACATAGAACCGCTGCAGGCCATGCAGCGGTATCGGCTGTATCCCCGTCACCGGATACGGAAACTCCGCCTTCGCATCCACTAGCCGAGACGCCAGGTGCTTTCCCATGCTCGTCGCCAGCGCGATGCCTCGCCCGTTGTAGCCCAGCGCAATGGTCAGGCCCGGCGCGGGCGTGTGCACATGCGGCATGAAGTCGCGCGTGACGGCGATGCGGCCGGCCCAGCGGTACTCGTAGCGCAGCGGGCCCAGCGTGGGGAACAGCAGCGCGAGCGAGCGTTCGAGGTGCGAGAAGTCCGAGGGACCGGAAGGATCGGCGAAGTGGCCGCGTCCGCCCATCAGCAAGCGGCCTTGCGCATCCTTGCGGAAATAGAGCAGCAAGCGCTGCGAGGTCGAGGCCGTTTCGCCGCGCGGCAAGATCGCATCGGCGGCGGCGCCCTTGAGCGGCGTCGTGGCCACGATGAAGCTGTTGGCCGCCAGCACGGTGCGCGACAGCCCCGGCCACAGCGGCCCTGTGTAGCCGTTGGTGGCGAGCACCACTTGATCGGCCGTGACGGTGGCACCGGTGGACGTGGTCGCGTGCCAGTGCGCACCGCGGCGCTCAAGTGCCGTGACCTTCGTGCCGCCGTGCACCGCTGCGCCCGCGCCTTGTGCGGCCCGCACCAGGCCGCGCGTATAGGCCAGCGGCTGGATGCCGCCTGCGCGCGGGTCGAGCCAACCGCCCGCGAAGGCTTCGGTGCCCAGGCGCGCGCTCACCGCTGCGTGGTTCAGTACTTCCGTCTTCACGCCGCGCCTAGCCCACTGCTCCGCACGCGCCTGCAGGCCCGCCACCTGCTGGGGCGAGTAGGCCACCTGTAGCCAGCCGTTGCGTACTGGCTGGCAGTCGATGCCGTGGCGCGCGATCAGGTCGAACACCACGTCGGCCGAACGGGAAACGGCATCGATCAACGGCTCAGCACGCTCGGGGCCGTAGAGCCGGACCAGGTCTTCGGGGTCATGCTTCAGGGTGGGATTGACCTGCCCTCCGTTGCGCCCCGAGGCGCCCCAGCCGGGTTCATGCGCTTCGAGCAGGCAAACCTGCACGCCTGCCTCGGCCAGGTGCAGCGCGGTCGACAGGCCGGTGAACCCGCCGCCGACGATCAGTACATCGGCCCTGCGCGATTCGGAAAGCGGCGGCGCCGGAGGCGCGGGCGGCGCAGTGGCCGCCCACAGCGAGGGCGGTAACGGCAAAGGCTGCAGCGAGGGCTGCGGTGAGCTCATGAACGCACCTCGGCAGGCACGGCCGACGGATGCAGCACCCGGCGCAGAAAGTCTTGCGTGCGCGGCTGCCTCGGCGCGCCCAGCACTTGCGCCGCCGGGCCTTCCTCCACGATGCTGCCGCTGTGCAGGAAGCAGACGCGGTCGGCCACCTCGCGCGCAAAACCCATCTCGTGCGTGACCACGATCATGGTCATGCCTTCGTCGGCCAGGGCCCGCATCACGCCGAGCACGTCGCCGACCAGTTCGGGGTCGAGCGCCGACGTGGGCTCGTCGAACAGCATGGCTTCGGGCCTCATCGCGAGTGCGCGGGCAATGGCCACGCGCTGCTGCTGGCCGCCCGAGAGCTGGGCCGGATAGGCCTGCGCCTTCTCGGCAAGCCCGACCTTGGCCAGCAGCGCGAGCGCTTCCTCGCGCGCCTTCGCGGGCTTGTGGCCCAGCACGTAGACCGGGCCCTCCATCACGTTCTCCAGCACGGTGCGGTGCGGAAACAGGTTGAAGCGCTGGAACACCATGCCCATGCGACTGCGCAGCCGGTGGATGCTCTTGCCGTTGCGGTCGACGCGTTCGCCGAATGCGCGCACCTCTCCGCCTTCATACGATTCGAGCCCGTTGATGCAGCGAAGCACCGTGGACTTGCCGGAGCCCGAGGGCCCGATCAGGCACACCACCTCGCCGGCATCGACATGCAGGCTCACGCCCTGCAGCACGCGGTGCGCGCCGAAGCACTTCTCCAGTCCATCGACGCGGATCATGGGTGCTTCCTTCCAGCGCCGAAGCGCTTTTCGAGCCGCCGCAGCCCGTAGACCAGCGGCAGGCTCATCAACAGATACAGCAGCGCGACCAGCGTGTAGACGGTCATGTTCTGGAACGTCGACGAAGCAATGAGCTGGCCGGCGCGCGTCATCTCGGCCACGGTGATGGTCGAGACCAGCGAGGAGTCTTTCAGCATCATCACGAGCGTGTTGCCGTAGGGCGGCAGAGCGATGCGAAAGGCCTGCGGCAGGATCACGCGCCGCATGATCAGCGCCGAGCGCATGCCCATGGCCTGGGCCGCCTCGCGCTGGCCCGCATCCACGGCTTCGATACCGCCGCGGAAGTTCTCGGCCTGGTAGGCCGAGTAGGCAATGCCAAGGCCGATGACGCCGGCCTGGAAGGCCGTGAGCTGCACCCCGAACTCCGGCAGCACGAAGTAGATGTAGAAGAGCTGCACGATGATGGGCAAGCCCCGGATCACGTTGACGATGACCGTGCCCGCCCACGAGAGTGCACGTATGGGCGAGAGCTTCATCAGCGCGAGCCCGAGGCCGAGCACGCTGCTGAGCAGGAAAGAGAGCACGGTGACCTGCACGGTGACGACGGCACCCTGCAGCAGGATCGGCAGAAAGTCCTGCGCGTTCTGGAGGAAAGAAGCAGCCATGGGTGCAATGCGTCAGATGCCCCATTTCTGGACGATCTTGGCGAGCGTCCCGTCGGCCTTGACCGCCGCAATGGCCTTGTTGAGGCGGGCCAGCGTCTCGGTATCGCCCTTGCGCACCACCAGGCACACGTCGCCGACGTTCACGGGCTTGTAGCTCTCGACCAGCTTCACGCCCGGAAAGTTGTTCTGCCGCAGCTGGTAGGCAATGATGGGTTGGTCACCAAGGCCGGCCTTGATGCGGCCCAGCGAAAGGTCGCGGGTCATGTCGGCCACCGAGTCGTAGCTGCGCACCTCCTTGAAGATCCCCTTTTTGGTGAGCATGTCCAAGAACACGGTGCCGACCTGCGCGCCGACCACTTCGCCCTTGAGTTCGTCGAGCGATGCATAGGCGCGCGTGTCGTCGCTCTTGACGATCAGGCCCTCGCCGTAGGAATAGACCGGGTCGCTGAAGTCGACTACCTCCTGGCGCGCCGCGGTCTTGAGCATGGCGGCCGAGACGATGTCGATCTTGCGGGCGGTGAGCGAAGGAATGAGGGCCGAGAACACCGTCTGCTGCACGTTCACGCCAAAACCGCCGGCCTTGCCGACGGCGGTGACCGTGTCGACCATCATTCCCTGGATGGTGTTGGTTTTCACGTCCAGGAAGGTGAACGGCACGCCGGTCGCCGTAGCGCCCACGTTGTAGGTAGCCGGCGCGGCCCCCTGCGCACCGGCCAGCGAGGCGGCGCCTGCGACACACAGGCCAAGGGCAAGGCGATGAAGGTGGCGAACGATGCGATTCATGGAAGCACTCCTCGAAGAAGAAGGTGGAATGGGCAGAAAGGAATAAAGCCTCAGCGGGCAACGCAACATGCGTGCCAATAATCGATTCTTTTGAATCTCATATCAATCAATACAAACCACTATTCGCCTTCTGAGTATCGATATACGATATTTTTAATCCAGGTGGCTATACTCTGCATCCATGGACGCCACACCCGACATTGCCCGCGAAGAAAGCCCCAGTCTGCTGTTCAACCAGTCGCTGGAGAAGGGCTTGGCCGTGCTGCAGGCCTTCAGCGCCCGGCGCCGCACCATGACGCTGGCCGACGTGGCCGAAGCCACCGACATCACCAAGAGTTCGGCGCAGCGGATGATCTTCACGCTCGAGAAACTCGGCTACGTTCGCAAGCACCCGAGAACCCGGCGCTACCAGCTCACACCGCGCGTGATGGAGATCGGGTTCAACTACCTGGCAGCGAATCCGCTCATCGAGGTGGCGAATCCGTTTCTGTCCGAGCTGACCAAGGTCACCACGGAAACCTCTTGCCTGACCGAGCCCGACGGCGTCGACATGGTCTACGTCGCGCGCTTTGTCAGCGCGCAGTTCGTGCCGGTTCACATGCCGATCGGCAGCCGCATTCCGATGTACTGCACAGCTTCGGGGCGTGCCTACTTGAGCGCGCTGCCTGAAGACGAGGCGCGCACGCTCATCGAAGCCTGCGACCGCGTGCCCCACACGGCCCACACACGCACCGGTGTCGATGAAATCCTTGAAGAGTTGCGCCAGGCGAAGCTGCAGGGCTTTGCCACCAATGCCGAGGAGCTGTTTCTCGGCGACATGACGATTGCGGCGCCCGTGATGGGCAGCCAAGGCCGGCCGGTCGCATCGGTGCACCTGGTTGCGCCGACCAGCCGATGGACTCTGGAAGACGCCGTGCGCAAGCTGGCACCAACGCTGCTTTTGTGCGCGCGCTCTCTCACCAATTCCGCGCGCAGCATCGACTGAGCCAAACAAACAAAAAGCCCCTGTAGCAAGAACTGCTACAGGGGCTTGTGTTTGGCGGAGTGGACGGGACTCGAACCCGCGACCCCCGGCGTGACAGGCCGGTATTCTAACCAACTGAACTACCACTCCTGGTAGACAACGTTCACTCCTTGCGGAGCCGAGTGTCGACAACTCGTGCCTGCTTCACTTGCATGAAACTGGCGACCCTACGGGGATTCGAACCCCGGTAGCCACCGTGAAAGGGTGGTGTCCTAGGCCTCTAGACGATAGGGTCAAAACCTTAGGAACCGTGCTGCGATCAGCACTTATCTTCTTCTCGACACTTTGATGGTGGAGGTAAACGGGATCGAACCGATGACCTCTTGCATGCCATGCAAGCGCTCTCCCAGCTGAGCTATACCCCCGTGTGGGTGTCGAGCCTCGAATTATAGACCGAAAAATCAGGCCCTTTTCAGACGCTCCACAACTTTTTCACGAGAAAAAATTGCGAGCACCGAATCGAGGGATGGCGTCTGCGGTGTTCCCATCACGAGGACGCGAACCGGCATGGCCAACACAGGCATTTTCACAGAATGTGCGGCCAGAACTTCCTTGATGGCCGCGGCGATCGAAACTTTTTCCCACGGCACGCTCGCGAACTTCTCGGCGAGCGTGGCGATGACGGGCTTCACCGCATCGGTGACGTGCTGCGTGCGATCGGCTTCGCTCGGCGTCACGTCCGCGTAGAACGCGGCGGCCCAGTCGGCCAGTGCCACCGTGGTTTCGCAACGGTCCTTGAAGAGCGCGCAGATGGCGGCAAGGCGATCGTCGGCCTCGATGCCGCGCTTCTTCAGTTGCGCAGCCACCAGCGGTGCAAGCTCTGCGTCGGGCTTGGCCTTGATGTACTGCGCATTGACCCACGCGAGCTTGGCGGCGTCCCATTGCGCGGGGCTCTTCGACAGGTGCGAGCCGTCGAACCAGCTCACCATCTGCTCGCGCGTGAAGAGCTCGTCGTCGCCGTGGCTCCAGCCAAGGCGCGCCAGATAGTTGAGCATGGCCTCGGGCAGGTAGCCGTTCTCTTCATACGCGGTAACGCTCACGGCGCCGCGGCGCTTGGAGAGCTTTTGCCCGTCGTCACCCAGGATGACCGGCACATGGCCGAACTGCGGCAGCGGCGCGCCAAGCGCGCGAAAGATATTGATCTGCCAAGGCGTGTTGTTGATGTGCTCGTCGCCGCGGAACACGTGCGTGATGGCCATGTCCCAGTCGTCGACCACCACCGCAAAGTTGTAGGTAGGCACACCATCGGGCCGCAAGATGATGAGGTCGTCGATCTCGCGGTTGTTGATGGTGATCTCGCCCTTGACGAGGTCGTTCCAGGTCACGTCGCCTTCGGGCGGATTGCAAAAGCGCACCACGGGCGGCACGCCTTCCGGCACGGGCGGCAGCACCTTGCCCGGCTCGGGGCGCCAGCGGCGGTCGTACAGCGTCTTTTCGCCGCGCGCGCGTTGCGCTTCACGCATTTCATCGAGCTCGGCCGGCGTGCAGTAGCAGTGGTAGGCCGTGCCGGCCGCAAGCATCTGAGCAATGACTTCGCGGTAGCGCTCCAGGCGCTGCATCTGGTAGATCGGGCCTTCGTCATAGTCGAGGCCAAGCCAGTGCATCGAAGCCAGGATCTGGTCGGTCGAATCCTGCGTGGAGCGGGCCACGTCGGTGTCTTCGATGCGCAGCACAAACTCGCCGCCGTGGTGGCGCGCATAGGCCCACGAATAAAGCGCGGTACGCGCGGTGCCCAGGTGGAGAAACCCGGTGGGAGACGGAGCGATGCGGGTGCGAACTTTGCCGGTCATGGGATCGATCAGGATTTCAGGGAGCCAAGACCGCGAAGCAAGTCGGCCTTGATGTCGTCGATGTACTCGAGGCCGACCGCCACGCGGATGAGCCCCTGGCTGATGCCGGCGGCCTGGCGCTGCACTTCGGTCAGGCGCCCGTGCGACGTGGTGCCGGGGTGCGTGATGATGGTCTTGGTGTCGCCCAGGTTGGTGGCAATGCTCACCACGCGCGTGCTGTTGATCACGTGGAAGGCATTGGCGCGCGCCGTTTCGGGGTCGTTGCCGACCACGTCGAACGACACCACCGCCCCGCCCTGCCCCGACTGCTGGCGCATGGCCAGTTCATGCTGGGGATGCGAGGCCAGGCCAGGGTAGTAGACGCGAGCAACGCCGGGCTGCGTTTCGAGCCACTGCGCCACCGCCAGCGCATTGGCGCACTGCGCCTGCATGCGAATGCCGAGCGTTTCCAGCCCCTTGAGCACCACCCACGCATTGAACGGCGACAGCGCCATGCCGGCGGTGCGCACCACCGGGCCGAACACATCGACGATGAGCTTCGACGGACCGCAGATTGCGCCGGCCATCACGCGGCCCTGGCCGTCGAGGTACTTGGTGCCCGAATGAATGATGAGATCGGCGCCCAGTTCGGTCGGGCGCTGCAGCGCGGGCGTGCAAAAGCAGTTGTCGACCGCGAGCAGCGCGCCGGCGCCGTGCGCCAGGTCGGCCAGCGCACGGATGTCGCACACCTCGGTCAGCGGATTGGTCGGCGTTTCGGCGAACAGCAGCTTGGTGTTGGGCTTCAGGGCCGCGCGCCATTCGGCCACGTCGGTCTGCGAGACGAAGGTGGTCTCGACACCGAACTTGGCGAACTCCTTGCCGAACAGATTCAGCGTGGAGCCGAACACCGAACGCGAGCAGATCACATGGTCGCCGGCCTTCAGCAGGCCCATGCACATCATGAGGATGGCGCCCATACCGGTGGAAGCACCGATGGCGGCTTCCGTGCCTTCCATGGCCGCAAGGCGCTGCTCGAAGCTGGTGACCGTCGGGTTGGAAGTGCGCGAGTAGGTAAAGCCCGCTTCGGTACCGGCAAAGCGGCGCGCCGACGTTTCGGCGTCCGGCTGCACGAAGCCGCTGGTCAGGAACAGCGCTTCGGAGTGCTCGCCGTGCTGGCTGGGCGCCAGCCCGGTGCGCAGCGCGAGCGTGTCGCGGTGCAGTCCGGGCGGCAGGGTTCGTTCATCGGTCAATTCAGCTCTCACTCGCTGTGATTGGGAAGCGCAAGGCGCGACGAATCTTCTTCGGTTTCTTCGATGCGCGGACGGTTGCCGTTCATGCGCGAGATGGCTTCGGTGTCGATGTCGCCGGTCACGTACACGCCGTCGAAGCAGGAGGCGTCGAAGCCATTCAGCTTCGGGTTGAGCGAGCCGATGGCGCGCTTCATGGCATCGACGTCCTGATAGATCAGCGCGTCGCAGCCGATCAGCTCGCGGATCTCGTCGACCGTGCGGTCGTGCGCTACCAACTCGTCCTTGGTGGGCATGTCGATGCCGTAGACGTTGGGGTAGCGCACCGGCGGCGCGGCGCTGGCGAGGTAGACCTTGCGCGCACCGGCATCGCGGGCCATCTGCACGATTTCGCGGCTGGTGGTGCCGCGCACGATCGAGTCGTCGACCAGCAATACATTGCGGCCCTTGAACTCGCTGGCAATCACGTTGAGCTTCTGGCGCACCGACTTCTTGCGCACGCCCTGCCCCGGCATGATGAAGGTGCGGCCCACGTAGCGGTTCTTCACGAAACCTTCGCGGTACGGCACGCCCAGCAGGTGCGCGAGTTGCGTGGCGCTCGGGCGGCTCGATTCCGGAATCGGAATGATCACGTCGATCTGGTTCGGCGGCACGGTGGACACCACGCGCTTGGCCAGCGTTTCGCCGAGATTGAGGCGAGCCTGGTACACCGAAATGCCGTCGAGCACCGAGTCCGGACGCGCCAGGTAGACGAATTCGAAGATGCAGGGGTTCAGCGTGGGCGCTTCGGCGCACTGCATCGAGTGCACTTTGCCTTGCAGGTCGATGAACACCGCTTCGCCGGGCTCGATGTTGCGTTCGAACACGTGGCCCGAACCTTCGAGCGCCACGGATTCGCTGGCCACCATCACGGTGCCGTCGGCGCTGCGGCCCATGCAGAGCGGGCGAATGCCGTACGGATCGCGGAAAGCGAGCAGCCCATGGCCGGCAATCAGCGACACCACGGCATACGAGCCGCGCAGGCGCTTGTGCATGTTCTTGACCGAGGCAAACACTTCGGCCGGATTCAGCGGCACGCCGCGCGATGCGCGCTCGAGCTCGTGCGCCAGCACGTTGAGCAGCACTTCGGAGTCGCTCTCGGTGTTGGTGTGGCGGTGGTCGGTGGAGAACAGTTCCGCGCGCAGCGCATGCGCGTTGGTGAGGTTGCCGTTGTGCACCAGCACGATGCCGAAGGGCGCGTTCACGTAGAAGGGCTGCGCCTCTTCCTCGCTGTAGGCGTTGCCGGCGGTCGGGTAGCGCACCTGGCCCAGGCCCACGCTGCCGGGCAGCGCGCGCATGTTGCGGGTGCGGAACACGTCGCGCACCATGCCCTTGGCCTTGTGCATGAAGAACTTGCGTTCGAGCAGGGTCACGATGCCGGCCGCATCCTGGCCGCGATGCTGCAGCAGCAGCAAGGCGTCATAGAGCAGCTGATTGACGGGTGCGTTGCTGACAACGCCGACGATTCCACACATGAACGATTCCTCTCAGGGCAGGTAGCTTGCCAACTTTTCAGGCAGCGCGGGTTTCAGGCCCTGCAATGCCGCATCGAGAACAATGGCGCTGTGCGATTCGTGCCACCAGGCACTGTCGCTCAACGCCAGCAAATGAACAATGACCGCCAGCACGAGCAGGGCAACCGCACCCCGCGCCGCTCCGAAGGCCCCACCCAAAATCCGGTCCACCGGCCGGAGGCCGACAGCCGCAATCAGCTTTCGCGTCAGCGCGGCCACCAGGCCCACGCCGAACGCCACCGCCACGAACACCAGCACAAAGGCCAGCGGATAACGCCAGGTGGCCTGCGGGTCGCCGAACGGCAGCCATGCCGCCACGTCCGACGCCAGCCACTGGGCGGCAATGAAGGCCGCCACCCAACCCGCCAGCGAAATCACTTCGAACACCAGGCCCCGCCACAGGCCGAACAGCATCGACACCACGATGAGCGTGACGGCAATCCAGTCGAGCAAGGCCACGGCAGCGAGCGATGGCTACTACAACGTGAGGATGGCGGCCGACAAAGACAAGCCCTTGACCTTATCCGCGGCCTTGTCCGCCTCGGCGCGCGAGCTGAACGGGCCGACACGCACACGCGTGCGCTCGCCGTCGGCCGTCTTGGCCACGTGCACATAGGTCTTGAGGCCCGCCTTCTCGAGTTTCTGCCGCACCTCGCGTGCCTTGTCGGCATCTGCAAAGGCACCGACCTGCACCACGAAGCGGCCGCTGTCTTCGGACGCGGCGGGCTTGGTGCTGGTGTTGGAAGGCTTGCCTTCGAGCAAGGCGCGCGCGCGATTGCCGTCGTCGACCGCAGCGGGCTTGGGCGCCGCGGGCTTGGGCTCGGGTTTGGCTTCCGGCTTGGCTTCGGGCTTGGCTTCGGGCTTTGGCTTCGGCTCGGGCTTGGGTTCCGGCTTGGGCTCGGGTTTAGCTTCAGGCTTTGGTTCGGGCTTGCGCTCCGGCTTGGGTTCGGCCGCGGGCTTGGCAGGGGCCGTGGCAGCTGGCGGCGTGCTTGGCGCCGGCTTGCTCGGGTCGATTTCGGTGCCGTCGGCGGTCTCGGTGATCATGCCGCCCGAAGACGAAGGCGATGGTGCGGCCGCAACGCGCGAACTGCCGTCGGCTGCGCCGGTGGGTGCGGCAGGCGCGGGCGTGGCGGGCACCGGCAGCGGCTTGACCTTGTTGCGGTCTGGAATCTCGATGGGAATGTCGACCGACACCGGCCGCGGCTGGGTGTCGAACAACAGCGGAAAGCCGATGACGCCAAGCAGCACCAGAACGGCCGCGCCCACCAGCCGGTGCCGCGCGCGGCGGCGCATGGTTTCGACACTTTCCGCGGGGACGGCAGCCGGTGCGCTGCGTCCTTCGTTGCCTTGCTGGCCGCGCGTGCGGAACTTGAAAAACGCCATGAAGTTCGATCCCTGAAGGAGTGCAGCGAGGTGGTGCCAGATGGTGCGGACGGTTCGGCGATCAGCCGCCGGGCAGCAGGTGTTTGGCTTGCAGCCGCGGAGTGCCGTGCTCCAGCACGCCACCCACGGTGAAGAACGATCCGAAGACCACGATTCTATCAGCGGGGTCTGCGCGCTCGATGGCTGCGCGCAGTGCTTCCATCGGCCCCGCATGCACGCTGCCGGAGACGTCGGTGCGCGTGTTCTGCGCCTGCCAGCTCGCGAGCAGATCGCTCGCCTTGGCGGCGCGCGGCGTCGGCAGATCGGTGAAATACCAGCGGTCGATCATCGGCCCGATGCGCGCGAGGATGGGAGCCAGGTCCTTGTCGGCCATGACACCGAACACCCCGTGCGTGGTGGGGTAGAAACCCATGGCGTCGAGGTTCTCGGCCAGCGCCGCAACGGCATGCGCGTTGTGCGCCACGTCGAGCACCAGCGCGGGCTCGCCCGGAACAATCTGGAAGCGGCCGGGCAGCTCGACCATGGCAAGCCCCGTGCGCACCGCCTGCGCGGTAATAGGCAACTGCTGCCTCAACGCCTCGAGCGCCGCGAGCACGCCCGCGGCATTGAGCAGCTGGTTGGCGCCGCGCAGCGCCGGGTATGCCAGCCCGCTGTAGCGCCTGCCGCGGCCCGACCAGCCCCACTGCTGCTTGTCGCCGGACACGTTGAAGTCGTGCCCGAAGCGCCACAGGTCGGCGCCGATGGCAGTTGCGTGGTCGATCACGCTTTGCGGCGGCATGGGGTCGCTCACGATGGCGGGCTTGCCGGGGCGCAGGATGCCGGCCTTCTCGAAGCCGATGCTTTCGCGGTCCGGCCCCAGGTAGTCCATGTGGTCGAGATCGATGCTGGTGATGACCGCGCAATCGGTGTCGATGATGTTGACCGCGTCGAGCCGGCCGCCAAGCCCCACTTCGAGAATCGCCACGTCGGGCTTTTCCTCGATCATGCAGCGCAGGATGCCGAGCGTGGTGAATTCGAAGTACGTCAGGGCCATGTCGCCCCGGGCTGCCTCCACGACCTCGAAGTTTGCTATCAGTTTGGAAGCATCGACGGCTTCGCCCGCCAGTCGCAGCCGTTCCTCGAAGCGCACCAGGTGCGGCGACGTGAAAACCGCCGTGCGGTAGCCCGCATGCGTGAGGATCGATTCGAGCATGGCGCAGGTCGAGCCCTTGCCATTGGTGCCGGCCACGGTGATGACCGGGCAGTCGAAGCGCAGGCCCATCCGGGCGGCCATTTCCTTGGCGCGCTCGAGGCCGAGCTCGATGTTCTTCGGATGAAGTTGCTCGGCGCGTGCGAGCCAGTCGTTAAGGGTTTCCATGGAGCCCGGCATTGTCGCCGACCCGGAACGCGCGGGCCGCGCCCGGTTTTATCGGCATCATTGGCGTCCATGACAACCCTCTACGGAATTCCCAACTGCGACACCGTCAAGCGCGCCCGCGACTGGCTCGACGAACACGGCATTGCCTACACCTTTCACGACTTCAAGAAGCAAGGCGTGCCCGAGGCCGAACTCGACCAATGGCTGAAAAAGCCGGGCTGGGAGGCACTGGTCAACCACCGCGGCACCACCTGGCGCAAGCTCGATGAAGCCGAACGAAACGCGGTAGTCGATGCCGCTTCGGCCCGGGCGGTGCTGCTGGCCAACCCGAGCCTGATCAAGCGGCCGGTGGTCAACTGGGGCGCCAAAATCGGCGTTACGACAGGATTCGACGCGCAAGCCTGGGCTGCCGCTGTGAACGCCGTGTAAACGCCGGAACCCTGCCTTGCCGGCCAGCCTCCAACCCCGATCTGCAGGAGAGAACACCATGAACAGACACGTCTTTCGCACCCTCGCAGGCCTTTCGGCGGCCGGTTTGCTGGCGGCGGGCGCCGCCACCGTGCAGGCCCAGGAAGCATGGGCGCGGGTGATTTCGGCCACCCCCGTGTATGAGACGACCGGCAGCAGCCCCAGCTACAACGTCACCTACGAATACAACGGCCGGCAGTACACCACGCGCATGAACAGCCGGCCGGGCGCCACCATCCCGATCCAGGCCAACGCCTACGGCGTGACCACGGCACCGGTTGCGCCGCAGCCTCAGCTGCAGCCCTATCCGGTCGAGGCCGACCGCGGCCAGCAGCAATACCAGCAGAGCCCGCAATACGCGCAACCCTCGCAGCAGGGCGGATCGCCGTGGGACAACGTGGTGCCCGAGCCGGGCGTGGTGGTTTCCAATGCGCCACCGCCGGCACCGGTCTACGTGCGGCCGGCTCCGGTCTACGCGGCGCCCGTGTACGTGCAACCGACCTACGTCTATCCGCAGCCTTACGTCTACCCGCCGGTCGGCCTCTCGCTGAATTTCGGCTACTCCAGGGGATGGGGCGGCTACCGCGGCGGATGGGGCCACCGCCACTGGCGCTGAGCCGTGCCTAGGCAGGCCCGCGCAGAGGCTGCGGGCGCGGGTTCGGCCAAGCCCTAAAATCGGGGACTTTTCCAACCCCGAGGGGTGCGCCGCCGCGGTGGTGCGTCCTCGACAAGCCGACCGCGCACGCGCCGGCGCCATCCAATGACGACGACTACCGACACTCTCAACAGCGCCGCAGTGGCGACCAAGGCCAATGTGTACTTCGACGGCAAGTGCGTGAGCCACAGCCTCACCCTGGCCGACGGCACGAAAAAATCGGTCGGCGTGATCCTTCCGTCCACCCTGACCTTCAAGACCGGCGCGCCTGAAATCATGGAAGGCACGGCCGGCAGTTGCGAATACCAGCTCGAAGGCACCACCGAATGGGTCACGGCAGGCCCCGGCCAGAAGTTCAACGTGCCGGGCAATTCGAGCTTCCAGATCCGGGTAACCGGCGAGCCCTACAGCTACATCTGCCATTTCGGCTGAACCGCCAACCGGACACCCACATGTCGACCATTCTCCAAAACGTTCCCGCCGGCCAGAAGGTCGGCATTGCCTTTTCGGGCGGCCTGGACACGAGCGCCGCGCTGCACTGGATGAAGCTGAAGGGCGCGATTCCCTACGCCTACACCGCCAACCTCGGCCAGCCCGACGAGCCCGACTACGACGAGATTCCCCGCAAGGCGATGCTCTACGGCGCGCAGAACGCCCGCCTGATCGACTGCCGCGCGCAGCTTGCGAATGAAGGCATTGCCGCGCTGCAGGCCGGCGCCTTCCACGTCACCACCGCGGGCGTCACCTACTTCAACACCACGCCGCTCGGCCGCGCGGTGACCGGCACCATGCTGGTGTCGGCCATGAAGGAAGACGACGTTCACATCTGGGGCGACGGCAGCACCTACAAGGGCAACGACATCGAGCGCTTCTACCGCTACGGCCTGCTCACCAACCCCAACCTGAAGATCTACAAGCCCTGGCTCGACCAGCTGTTCATCGACGAACTCGGCGGCCGCGCCGAAATGTCGGCGTTCATGACCAAGGCTGGCTTCGGCTACAAGATGTCGGCCGAAAAAGCCTACAGCACCGACTCCAACATGCTCGGCGCCACGCACGAGGCCAAGGACCTGGAAAACCTCGACAGCGGCATGCAGATCGTGCAGCCGATCATGGGCGTGGCGTTCTGGAAGGACGAAGTCGAGGTCAAGCGCGAAACCGTTACCGTGCGCTTCGAAGAAGGCCGGCCCGTGGCCCTGAACGGCGTGGAGCACGCTAACCTGGTCGACCTCATCCTGGAAGCCAACCGCATCGGCGGCCGCCACGGCCTGGGCATGAGCGACCAGATCGAGAACCGCATCATCGAGGCCAAGAGCCGCGGCATCTACGAAGCCCCCGGCCTCGCGCTGCTGTTCATCGCCTACGAGCGCCTGGTCACCGGCATCCACAACGAAGACACCATCGAGCAATACCGCGACCACGGCCGCAAGCTCGGCCGCCTGCTCTACCAGGGCCGCTGGTTCGACCCGCAGGCCATCATGCTGCGCGAAACGGCACAGCGCTGGGTGGCACGCGCCATCACCGGTGAAGTGACGATCGAGCTGCGCCGCGGCAACGACTACTCGATTCTCAACACCGTGTCGCCCAACCTTACGTACCAGCCCGAGCGCCTGAGCATGGAAAAGGTGGCCGGCGCGTTCACGCCGCTCGACCGCATCGGCCAGCTCACGATGCGCAACCTCGACATCGTCGACACGCGCGAAAAGCTCGCGATCTACACCCGCACCGGGCTGCTGTCGCCGGGCCAGGGCACCTCGGTGCCGCGGCTCACCAACGACGACGAAACCAAGTAAGCCAACGCGCTTTCTTCCAATGACAAACGGGCCCTCATGGGCCCGTTTTCATTTGTGCGAAGTGCTGCGCGCCTGCCGCTCGATCAGTCGCCGCCACCGCCTCCGCCGCAACCACCACCGCAGCCGCCGGGAGAATCCCCTCCTCCGCTGCCGCCGTCGCCGCTGCCGCTCGATTCGCTGCCGCCGAAGCCGCCGGCATCGCCCGCGCCACCGCCATCCGACGACGAGTCGCCAAAACTGGTGCCGCAATAGGCATCGGAGCCGCTTTGCCGGTCGATCGCCTTGCAGTCGGGCACGTAGTCGAAGCCGCCCGGAATACCGAACTTCACATCCAGCGCAAACAGCAGCGGCAGGCGCGAGGGCTTGCGCGGAGCGATGCTTTCTTCCTTGCAGGCCCAATACCAGGTGCGGCGCAGGCCGTCGTTGCGCTTCGGGTCCTTGCCCAGCACCTCGGCCGGGCTGTGGTGCAGCATGCCGCCGAAGGCCGCCTTGCACCAGTTCTGGTAGCCCTGCGTGTGCAGAATGAACTCGTGCCAGGCAGTATCGACCACCTTCGAAGGCATGGCCACGAACTTGCGACCGCTCCGCAAATGGGCCATGAAGAACTGGCGCAGGCCGCGCAGCACCAGCTCGGCGTCGCGCACGCTGAGGCCCGGGTGCGCGGCGCGCAGCTTGCCGATGAGAAACGGCGGCATGCGGGCTTCGCGGATGAACTGCCGGCGCAGGCTGGTTTCCATGAACCCCAGCGTGGCCGCCAGCGCCCACGCGCCAAGAACCAGCGGCACCAGCACCAGCCAGCCGCCATTGCGAAAGGCAAAGAACACCGCGACAAGCGCCCCCACCACCGCGGCCCGCCGCGCCCACATCAGCGCGGCAATGCGCCGCCGGTAGTTCAGGTGCAGAAAATCCAGGTCCATCAGACGACCACCGGCTCCGGCTCCAGCCGGATACCGAAGCGCTCGTACACGCTGGTCTGGATGGCCTTGGCCAGTGTCATCACCTCGCCGCCGGTCACCGGGTTTTCAAGGCCGCCGCGGTTCACCAGCACCAGCGCCTGCTTTTCGTAGACGCCGGCGTTGCCGACGGACTTGCCCTTCCAGCCGCAGGCGTCGATGAGCCAGCCCGCCGCCAGCTTGATGCTGCCGTCCGCCATGGGGTAATGCACGATCTTCGGGTCGCGCGCGATGATGTCGGCGCACTGCTCGGGCGTGACCGTCGGGTTCTTGAAGAAACTGCCGGCATTGCCGAGCACCCGCCAGTCGGGCAGCTTGGCCCGGCGAATGGCGCAGATCCAGTCGAACACGTCGGTGGCGCTGGGCGTGAAATTGCCCGTTTCTTCCATCTTGCGCTCGAGGTCGAGGTAGCCCACCACCGCCTTCCAGGGCTTGGGCAACCGAAAGCGCACCCGGGTGATCAGCGCCCGGCCCGAAAGGCCGAAGTCATTGGGCCCGCTGCGCACATGCTTGAACACCGAATCGCGGTAGCCGAAGGCGCACTGCGCGGCGTCCAGCGTAAAGGTGCGCCCGGTGTCCAGGTCGATGGCGTCGAGCGACTCGAAGCGGTCTTGCAGCTCGACCCCGTAGGCGCCGATGTTCTGCACCGGCGCGCCGCCCACCGTGCCCGGAATGAGCGCCAGGTTTTCGAGCCCCGGGTAGCCGTTTGCCAGCATCCACTGGATTGCGTCGTGCCAGACCTCACCCGCGCCGGCCTCCACGATCCAGGCGCGCGGGGTCTCCTCGACCAGCCGCAGGCCCTTGATCTCGACCTTGAGCACCAGCGGCTTCACGTCCCCCGTGATCACGATGTTGCTGCCCCCGCCCAGCACAAAGCGGGGGGCGTCGCGCCAGCGCGGATCGGTCCGCAGCTCGGCCACGTCCGCCTCGTTGGCGATGCGCGCCAGGTTGTGCGCACGCGCGACGATGCCGAAGCTGTTGTACGGCTGCAGCGGGACGTTGTTCTCCACGATCATGGGAGAATTGTCGCATCCAGCACCCGCGATTCCAGGAGGAGCCCAATGCCGTCTTTCGATACCGTCTGCGAACCCAATCTGCCCGAAGTGAAGAACGCGGTCGAAAACACCGCCAAGGAAATCGCAACGCGCTTCGATTTCAAGGGCACGGCAGCCGCCGTCGAGCTCAAGGACAAGGAAATCACGATGATCGGCGACGCCGAGTTCCAGCTCGTGCAGGTCGAAGACATTCTTCGCGCCAAGCTCACCAAGCGCAGCGTCGATGTGCGTTTTCTCGACAAGGGCGACGTGCAGAAAATCGGCGGCGACAAGGTCAAGCAGGTCATCAAGGTCAAGAGCGGCATCGAAACCGAGCAGGCCAAGAAGATCACCCGCATCATCAAGGACAGCAAGCTCAAGGTGCAGGCCGCCATCCAGGGCGACGCAGTGCGCATCACCGGCGCCAAGCGCGACGACCTGCAGGCCGCCATGGCGTTGATCAAGAAGGACGTGCCCGACATGCCCCTCTCGTTCAACAACTTCCGCGACTGAGCCCCGCATGAAATCCCTCGTCGTCGCAGTGCAGCTTCTGGCTGCCGCTGCAGGCGCGCATGCGGCGAGCTCGGTCATGCTGACCGGCACCATCGGCAGCCGGGCCATCCTCATCGTGAACGGCGCTCCGCCCAAAACGGTCGCGGTCGGCGAAACCTTCCAGGGCGTCAAGCTCGTGTCGCTGCAGGCCGAACAGGCCGTGGTCGAGCTCGAAGGCAAGCGCGTCAACCTGCGCATGGACACGCCGGTAAGCATTGGCGGCGGCACGGGCACGGGCGGCGGCAGCCGCATCGTGCTGCCGGCGGACAGCCGCGGCCATTTCATGACGCAGGGCGCCATCAACGGCCGCACGGTCACGTTCATGCTCGACACCGGCGCCACGTCCATTGCGCTTTCGGCCGCCGATGCGCAGCGCATCGGGCTCGACTACAGCAAGGGGCAGCGCATCCAGATGAACACCGCCAACGGCGTTTCCAGCGGCTACAGGCTGCGGCTGCAGTCGGTGCGCGTCGGCGATGTGGAGGTGTACGACGTCGAAGCCATCGTGTCGCCGCAGCCCATGCCATTTGTGCTGCTGGGCAACAGCTTCATCAACCGCTTCTCGATGCGCCGGGACGCGGACCAGATGGTCCTCGAGAAACGCTATTGAGCGTCAGGCCTGCGCGGCCGTGACCACGATCTCGATCTTGTAGGCCGCATTGGCCATCTTGGCCTGCACCGTCGCGCGCGGCGGCGTGTTGCCGGCGGGAATCCACGCGTCCCACACCTCGTTCATGGCCGTGATGTCGGTGATGTCCGCCAGGAAGATCTGCGTCATGAGAATGCGCGACTTGTCGCTGCCGGCCTCGGCCAGCAGTCGGTCGACCATGGCCAGCACCTGCGTGGTCTGGCCGCGGATGTCCTGCGAGGTGTCGTCGGGCACCTGGCCCGCAAGGTAGATGGTGCCGTTGTGCACCGCCGTTTCAGACAAACGGGGGCCGACGTGAAAGCGGGTGATGGTTGCCATGGTGTTCTTTCTCAAGCTTTTTTCTTGGAGCCGAGCTTCGACTCCGTGCCGGCCGCGAGCCGGCGGATGTTTTCGCGGTGCCGCCAGACGAGCAGCAGACTCATGATGATGATCGCAATCAGCACCGTGCGGTCGAGCGGCCACGCAATGTTTCCGCCGATCAGGTAATAAGCAGGCGCAAAGAAGGCCGCCACCAGCGAAGACAGCGACGAATAGCGGAAGAACACCGCAATGATCAGCCAGGTGACGCCGGTGGCCAGCCCCAGCCACGGCGCAATGCCCACCAGCACCCCGGCCGCCGTGGCCACGCCCTTGCCGCCCTGGAAGCCGAAGAACACGGGGTACAGATGGCCCAGGAAGGCCGCCAGGCCCGCCAGCGCAGCCACGCCCTCGCCCAAGCCCCACTGCGCGCCGAAATGGCGGATCACGAACACCGGCAGCCAGCCCTTGAGCGCATCGAGCAGCAAGGTGGCCAGCGCCGCGCCCTTGTTGCCCGAGCGCAGCACGTTGGTGGCACCGGGGTTGCCGCTGCCGTAGCTGCGCGGATCGGCCATGCCGAGCGATTTGCTCACGATGACCGCGAACGAAAGCGAGCCGATCAGGTACGAAGCCACGATGGCGAGGAGGGAAGGCAAATGAAAGCTCAAGGCGGCTCCACGAAGGATGGATGTTCTTATTCGGGCCGGCTATTCTGCCAGCGCGCACTGCACCGGCTTGGCGCCCAGCAGCGCCACGCACACCTGCGGGTCGATGCCCACCAGGTAGCCGCGCCGCCCGCCGTTGATCGCAATCTTCGGCAGTTCCAGGATGCTCGACTCGATGTACACCGGCATCTGGCGCCGCGTGCCGAAGGGCGAGGTGCCGCCCACCATGTAGCCGCTGTGGCGCTGTGCGACCTCGGGCTTGCACGGCTCCACCGACTTGGCGCCGATCTGCCGCGCCAGGTTCTTGGTCGACACCGTGCGGTTGCCGTGCATCAGCACGATGAGTGGCTTGGCGTCCTGGTCCTGCATCACCAGCGTCTTCACGACGGTGAAGGGGTCGAAGCCCAGCACCTCGGCGCTGTGCTGCGCGCCGCCGTGTTCGAGGTATTCGTAGGGGTGCTCCGTGAAGGCGACCTTGTTCTCGCGCAGCAGCTGCGTGGCGGGCGTTTCGGAAACGTGCGCCTTCTTGCTCACCGGCGCACCCCTGGCGCTGCGCTCACGTTGCCGGGTCCCGGATCTCCCAGCGGATCTGGTCGATCTCGGCCAGGACTTCCGGCGAAAGCGTGGTGCCCCACACGTCCAGGTCTTCGTCGAGCTGCGCCACCGTGGTCACGCCGATGATGGTGCTTGCCACCTGCCACTTGGTGTAGCAGAAGGCCAGCGCCAGCTGCACCGGCGTCAGGCCGTTGTCGCGCGCCAGTTGGTTGTAGCGGCGCGCCGCCTTCAATGCATCGGGCCGGCCCCAGCGCTGCTTGCGCACCGATTCGTAGCTCGAAATACGCGCGCCCTTCGGAGCCTCCGGTCCTTCGATGCCGCTCTGGTCGTACTTGCCCGTCAACAGGCCGAAGGCCAGCGGCGAATACGCCAGCAGCGAAACGCCGAGCCGGTGCATCGTCTCGTCGAGACCGTTCTCGAGCCCGCGGCTCACCAGGTTGTAGACGTTCTGCACCGAGGCCACGCGCGGCAGGCCGTGCTGCTCGGCCAGCCGCACGAACTCGTGCACGCCGTAGGGGGTTTCGTTCGAAAGGCCGATTTCGCGCACCTTGCCGGCCTTGACCAGCCCGCCCAGCGCCTCGAGTTGCTCGTGGATCGGTGTTTGCGAGGTTTCCTTGGCCGGGTCGTAGTAAAGGGCGCCGAAGGCCGGCACGTGGCGCTCGGGCCAGTGAATCTGGTACAGGTCGATGACGTCGGTCTTCAGCCGCTTCAGGCTGGCATTGCACGACGCCACGATATCGGCCGCCGTCATGCCCGCGCCTTCGCGCACCCAGGGCGTGGCGCGCACAGGGCCGGCCACCTTGGTGGCGAGCGTGATCTTCTGGCGTGCGCCGGGATTGGCCTCAAACCAGTTGCCGATGATGGTTTCGGTGGCGCCGTAGGTCTCCCTGCGCGTGGGCACCGCGTACATCTCGGCCGTGTCGATGAAATCGACGCCGCGCTCGAGCGAGCGGCTCAAGATGGCATGCGAGGTGGGCTCGTCCACCTGTTCGCCGAATGTCATGGTGCCAAGGCAGATCGGGGTGACCTGCAGGCTGCTCTGGCCGAGTTGGATTTTTTTCATGCGCGGAATGCTACCGCCCTCCTCTACGGTGCGCTGGCCGCGGGCTCAAAACCCGAGCGCGCGCTGTCTTGTGGCGGACTGCGCCGCAGCCCGCGGCTCCGTATCATCGGCGCCCATGTACCAAGCCCTTCGTCCTTCGCGCACCGAATTCGTGCCCGTGCGCAACCTCCGCTACCACGTGCGCGTGTGGGGCGAGCCCTCCGCGGAGCGGCCGCCGCTGGTGTTGCTGCACGGGTGGATGGACGTGGGGGCGTCGTGGCAGTTCGTGGTCGATGCGCTGGCCGAAGAGCGCTTCATCATTGCGCCCGACTGGCGCGGCTTTGGCCTGACCGATGGCGGCGGCGTCGACAACTACTGGCTGCCCGACTACCTGGCCGACCTGGAATGGCTGCTCGACCACTACGCGGGTGAAGGTGATGCGGCGCGGCCAGTCGACCTGGTCGGCCACAGCATGGGCGGCAATGTCGCCATGCACTATGCGGGGGCAAGGCCCGGGCACATTCGGCGTCTGGTCAATTGCGAAGGCTTCGGCATGCCCGCACGCAAGCCCGAGGAAGCGCCCGCGCGCTACGGGCAATGGATCGACGAACTCAAGCGCCTGCACCGCGGCGAAATGGCGCTCGCCAGCTACTCCGCCGTGGATGGCGTGGCGCGCCGGCTCATGAAGACCAATCCGCGCCTCACACCCGACAAGGCCAACTGGCTGGCCGGCCATTGGTCGGCCGCGCAAACCCAGCCCGACGGCAGCGAGCGCTGGCAGATTCTTGGCGAAGCCGCGCACAAGATCATCAACGCGAACATCTTCCGGGTCGATGAAACGCTCGCGCTCTATGCGCGGATCTCGGCGCCCACGCTCATGGTCGAAGCCGCTGACGACAGCCTGCACGGCTGGTGGAAAAGCCGCTACACGCTCGAAGAGTTTCACGAGCGCCTGAAGTCCGTGCCCTCGGTGCGCATCGAGCAGGTGGCGGATGCCGGCCACATGCTGCACCACGACCAGCCGCAGCGCGTGGCCGGGCTGATCGAGCAGTTCCTGGCCGACTGACCGCCAGTTTTCAGTTGCCGGCGCGGCCTTGCACGGTGCGCTGCAACGCCGCGCGCGCCAGCAGCCGCGTCGAATCGAGCGTCGGCAGCGGCGAGTTCACGTCGTTCATGATCAGCGGAATCTCGGTGCAGCCGAGCACCACCGCGTCGCAGCCGTCTTCGTCTTTCATACGCTGTATGACGCGCCGGAACGCCGTAACCGCATCGGGCGTGAAAACACCGCAGACCAGCTCGTCCATGATGATGCGGTTGATCTCTTCGCGCTCATCGGCAGTAGGCCGAACGTATTCGAGCCCCTTGGCCGACAGCTTCTCGGGATAGACCTCGCTCTCGACCAACCAGCGCGTGCCGGTGATGGCCAGGCGCTTGAACCCGCGCTGCGCGGCCTCGTCGGCCACGCATTCGGCAATGTGCAGCCACGGCAACGGCGAGCGCGCCTCGATGAACGGCAGCGCCTGGTGAATGGTGTTATCCGGGCAGACTAGAAAACTCGCCCCGATCTTTGCGAGCTTGTTGGCCGAAGCCAACATCACCTCGCCCACGCCGCGCCAGTCGTTGCGGTAAATGTGCTGCATGTAGTCGGCAAGCGACGGCGTGTGCATCGAGACTTCAGGATGCGCATGCGGCCCAAGCAGTTGGGCCCCTTCCACGCAGATGGTCTGGTAACAGAGCGCCGCGCCTTCGGCGGAGCATCCGACGATTCCGATGTGCTGGGTCATTCGCACATGCTACAAGCCCGCGGGCCCGGCGCGCGCCAGACCCGGCTTTGCACTCAAGCTTCTTCGTCCGCGTCGTTGCCAGTCAGCATCAGCACCTCTTCGACGAACGCGTCGAAGTGCGGCAGCGCGGCGGGCAGCGGCCGGGGTGGAGCGGCCTGGCCGTCGTCGAAAAAGTGCTCGGCGCCGGCCGAAAGCGCCACCCATTCACCCGCCTCGAACAGCAGGCCCAGGTAGCCGTGTTCGGTGCGCACGTAGAACAGGCTCGCCCGCTCGAGCGGCCGCAGGCCCGCGGGCGCGCCTTCGCGGCCCCAGCTCACGCCCTGCCTGCCCAGGTGCTCGTTGATGCGGCCGTCGCACACATGCGTGTCGCACCAGCGTCCTTCGGCATCGAAAACAGCGAGCACGGGCATGGGCGTCCTTTTGCTTGATAGTTACTGCAGGAAGCTGGGCTTGGCGTAGCCCTGGAACTTGGTGTCGACCACGGCCTTGAACTCCTTGGAGCGGTAGGCGTCGGCAATGTCCTTGGCCCAGGGCGCGTTCTTGTCCGCGCTCTTCACGGCCACCACGTTCAGGTAGTAGTCGGGCGTCTTCTCGAGCACCACGGCCTCGGTGAGCTTCAGGCCCGACGAGATTGCGAAGTTGCCGTTGACGATGGCGTATTCGGTATCGCCCAGCGAGCGCGGCAGCTGCGCGGCTTCGAGCGGAATGAACTTCAGCTTCTTCGGGTTCTCGGCCACGTCTTTTTCAGACGCGCGCAGCGGATCGACGCCGGGCTTGATGGTGATGAGCTTGTTCTGCTCCAGCAGCACCAGCGCGCGGGCCAGGTTGCTCGGGTCGTTCGGCAGCGTGAAACGGTCGCCCTCTTTCACCTCAGCCAGGGTCTTGCGCTTGGTCGAATACACGCCCAGCGGCGCGATCGGGCCCTGCACCAGTTCGGCAAGGTCCAGCTTCTGGTCGGCCGAGAACTTCTTCAGGTAGACCTGGTGCTGGAAGAAATTGGCATCCAGCGAACCTTGGGCCAACGCGAGGTTGGGCTGCACGTAGTCGTTGAACTCGACCAGCTTCACCTTGTAGCCCTTCTTTTCGAGGATGGGGACGATGCCGGCCTTGAGCTGGTCGATGTTCGATCCGGCGGTGCCGCCGATGACGAGGTTCTTTTTGGCTTCTTGCGCCTGCGCCAGCGAAAGGCCGCCGAACGACAGGGCGACAAGAGACAGGGCGAGGACGGAACGGCGCAGCAGTGCGGTTTTCATGGAATGAGCAGGACGGAAAAGAGACAAAAGGAAAGAGAAAAACAAAAAATCAACGCTTGTCCAGCCTGCGCGCCGTGGTGTTGCCCACGAACTGCAGGATCTGTACCAGCACCACGAGCAGCGCCACGGTGAGCACCATCACGTCGGTCTGGAAGCGGTAGTAGCCGTAGCGAATGGCCAGGTCGCCGATGCCGCCGCCGCCCACCACGCCGGCAATGGCCGAGTACGAGAGAAAGCTCACCGCCAGTACCGTGAGCGCCAGCACCAGGCCGGAGCGCGCCTCCACCACCAGCACGCGCCAGACGATTTGCAGCTCCGAAGCGCCCATGGCGTGCGCCGCCTCGATCACGCCGCGCGGCACTTCGCGCAGGCACTGGTCGACCAGCCGCGCAAAGTACGGAATGGCCGCAAACGACAGCGGCACCGCGGCCGCCAGCGGCCCGATGGATGTGCCCGCGATCACCCGCGTGAACGGCACCAGCGCCACCAGCAGGATGATGAAAGGAAACGAGCGCACGGTGTTCACGATCCAGTTCAGGACGAGGAACGCCGGCTTGTTTTCGAGCGACTGGCCCGGCCCCAGCAAGAACAGCAGAATGCCCAGCGGCCCGCCGATCAGCACCGCCGCCGAAAGGCCGATGGCCAGCATCAGGAAGGTCTGGCCCGTGGCCACCCACAGCTCGGGGAGGATGGGCGCGATGTTTTCAAACATAGGCCACCTCCTGCGCGCTGCGCTGCACCGGCAAGGGGCGCGGCGTGATGGGTTCGCGCGCCTCGCGCTCGCGGCGACGCACCAGCTCGTCGATTTCGCGGCCCAGCGCCGTCCTGCGCTCTTCGGCCGGCGCATCGAGCACCGCAAACTGCTCCACCAGGCGGCCCTTCTCCAGAATGGCCACGTTGCGGCACAGCACCTCGACCACCGAGAGCTCGTGCGTCACGATGACGATGGTCACGCCGATCTTCTGGTTGATGTCGCGCAGCGTTTCGAGCAGCGCGCGCGTGGTTTCGGTGTCGAGCGCCGAGGTGGGCTCGTCGCACAGCAGCACCTGCGGCCGCGGCGCCAGCGCACGCGCAATGGCCACGCGCTGCTTCTGCCCGCCCGAGAGCTGCGCCGGGTAGGTGTCGATCTTCTCGGCCAGCCCCACCAGGGCCAGGCACTCGCGCACGCGGGCGTCGATTTCGGCCTTCGAATGGCGGCCGTGGATCTTCAGCGGGAACGCCACGTTGTCGAACACCGTGGCGTTCTGCAGCAGGTTGAACTGCTGAAAGATCATGCCGATGTTCTGGCGCATGTCGCGCAGCTCGCGGCGCGAGAGCGTCGTCAGGTCGCGCCCGCCGACGAAGACCTTGCCCGCATCGGGCCGCTCCAGCAGGTTGATGAGGCGCAGCAAGGTCGACTTGCCCGCGCCGCTCTTGCCGATCAAGCCGAACACGTCGCCCTGGTGAATGTCGAGCGAGAGCGACTGCACGGCGTCGAACACCTCGCCGCTGGGCAAGGCGAAAGACTTCTGCACCGATTGAAGTCGGATGACCGGCGCCGCGTTGCCGCGGGCCGTATCAGGCGAATGGTTGGTCATGGAGAGGAGGCACGGCCCGCGTCAAGGCGGGCCGCGGAGTTCGCAAAAAGGTGCCGAGTATGAAAACAAAATCGTCAAAAGGGAACGAACAAATCGGCGCTTGCTTATGCATGAAAACGCATAAGCATTGAAGAAGCTCGGCGAACAACGCCATATCGATATGCGCATTGGTTCGTTCCCAAACCGGCGGGGCAATGCCACATTCGCGGCCTTACTTTTTTTGATTTCGCGCAACAACATGCACAGCACCCTTCGCCGCCGCACCCTCGCCCTTGCAACCATTGCGGGCGCTCTTTTCTTCACCGGTAGCGCCGCCTTCGCGCAAGACAACAAGACCGCCATCAAGGTGGGCGTGTCCGTCGGCAACGGCGAGCAGATCTTCGAAGTGGTGAAGAAAGTGGCCGCCAAGGACGGCCTGAACATCCAGGTGGTGGTGTTCAACGACTACCAGCTGCCCAATGCGGCGCTGGCCTCGGGCGACCTGGACGCCAACGCTTTTCAGCACCAGCCCTTCCTGGACAACCAGAACAAGGCGCGCGGATTCGACATCGTGCCCGTGGGCCTCACCATCACGGCGCCGCTGGGCTTCTACTCGCGCAAGATCAAGTCGATCGACCAGCTGCCCGACGGCGCCTCGGTGGGCATCCAGAACGATCCGTCGAACGGCAACCGCGCCTTGCTGCTGCTGCAGACCGCCGGCCTCATTACGCTGAAGCCCGACGCGGTGAAGAACAACAACGCCACGCCGCTCGACGTGGTGAGCAACCCCAAGAAGCTGAAGCTGGTGGCGCTGGACGCCGCCCAACTGCCGCGCTCGCTCGACGACCTGGCCATTGCCGCCATCAACAACGACTACGCCGAAAAGGCCGGCCTGTCGCTCGCCAAGGACGCCGTGATCAAGGAAGCCCCGAAAAGCCCCTACGCCAACCTGATTGCCGTGCGCCGCGCCGACAAGGACAAGCCCTGGGCCAAGCGGCTGGTGGCGGCTTACCAGTCGGCGGAGGTGAAGAGCTTTATCGAGAGCCAGTTCAAGGGCTCGCTGGTCCCCGCCTTCTGACTTTGCCTTCCTCCCTCCCCTTCCGGGGGAGGGTTGGGGTGGGGGCAAGCGGCTTCCGAAGAAGCACAGCGCTCGATCGAAGCCCGCCCCCATCCCAGCCTTCCCCCAGCGGGGGAAGGAGCAATACAGGGGCTCTCCTCGGCAACGGTTCGGTCCATGAGAAAATGTCCGGTTTCCCCCGAACACAGTCAGGACACCCCATGGACGCAGAACAAATCAACCAAATTGGCGCAACCCTCGCGGACCTGAGCGCCCGGACGGCCGATTTACGGAGGTATCTTTGACTACGATGCCAAAGCCGAACGTCTGAGGACGGTCAACGCATCGCTCGAAGACCCGAACGTCTGGAACGATCCCAAGAAGGCCCAGGAACTTGGCCGCGAGAAAAAGTCGCTCGACGACGTGGTCGTGACGCTCGACCGCCTCACCAGCGGCCTGTCGGACAACGCCGAGCTCTTCGAGATGTCGAAGGAAGAAGGCGACATGGACGGCTTGCAGTCCATTGCCGATGACGCCGCCGCGCTCGAAGCCGACATCAAGCAGCTCGAATTCCGCCGGATGTTCAACAACCCGGCCGACCCGCTCAACGCCTTTGTCGACATCCAGGCCGGCGCCGGCGGCACCGAGGCTTGCGACTGGGCCAGCATGCTGCTGCGCCAGTACCTGAAGTACGCCGAGCGCAAGGGCTTCAAGACGCAGATCGAAGACGAGACGCCGGGCGACACCGCCGGCATCAAGGGCGCGACCATCAAGGTGGAAGGCGACTACGCCTTTGGCCTCTTGCGCACCGAAACCGGCGTGCACCGCCTGGTGCGCAAGTCGCCGTTCGACTCGTCGGGTGGGCGCCACACCAGCTTTGCCTCGATCTTTGTCTACCCGGAAATCGACGATTCCATCGAGATCGAGATCAACCCGTCCGACGTGCGCACCGACACCTTCCGCGCATCGGGCGCGGGCGGCCAGCACATCAACAAGACCGACTCGGCCGTGCGCCTGACGCACATCCCCACGGGCATTGTGGTGCAGTGCCAGGACGGCCGCAGCCAGCACAGCAACCGCGACGTGGCGTGGAAGCGCCTGCGCTCGCGCTTGTACGACCACGAAATGCGCAAGCGCCAGGAAGAGCAGCAAAAGCTCGAAGACAGCAAGACCGATGTGGGCTGGGGCCACCAGATCCGCAGCTACGTGCTGGACAACAGCCGCATCAAGGACCTGCGCACCAACGTTGAAGTCTCGGCCACGCAAAAGGTGCTCGACGGAGACCTGGACGTGTTCATCGAAGCCTCGCTGAAGCAAGGCGTGTAATCGATGAGCCTGACCCACGACAAGGTCGAAGCCTTCATCTTCGACATGGACGGCACCATGATCGACTCCATGCCGTGGCATGCGCGGTCGTGGGTCGAGTTTGTGGCGCGCCACGGCCTCGTGCTCGACGTGACCGACATTCTTGCGCGCACCACGGGCCGCACCGGCACCGAGTGCATGCGCGAGCTGTTCGAGCGAGAGCTTTCAGACGCCGAGTGCCAAACCCTGGTGCACGAAAAAGAAGAAATCTACCGCGCCATGTTCAGCGACAACTTCACCGAGGTTGCCGGCTTTACCGCCTTTGCCAAGGCCGCCGTGGCGCGCGGCCTGAAGGTGGCCGTGGGCACCGCGGGCGACCGGCACAACATCGAGTTTGCAATGTCGCGCCTGAAGATGGACCCGCTACCGCTGGCCATTGTGGGCGGCGACGAAGGCTTTGCCGGCAAGCCCACGCCCGAGATTTTTTTGGAAGCCGCGCGCCGCATTGGCGTGGCGCCCGAGCGCTGCATCGTGTTTGAAGATGCGCCCTTCGGCATAGAGGCTGCGCGCCGCGGCGGCATGCGTGCCGTGGCCGTGTGCAGCACCCATACCGCCGCCGAGCTTGCCGGCCCCCATGTGATTGCCGCCGTTCGCGATTACGACGAACTCGCCCATTCGAATTTTCTGGAGACACTCGATGCTGCTGCAGCGTGACGCCCAAGGGCAACCGATTGCCATTCGCCGCGAAGACTATGCCGCTCCGGCATTCTGGATCGACACCGTCGACCTGACCTTCGACCTCGACCCCGCCAAGACCCGCGTGCTCAATCGCATGCAACTGCGCCGCAACCCCGACGTGCCGGCCCAGCCGCTGCGCCTGGACGGCGACGAGCTGAACCTGGCCCGCGTGCTGGTCAACGGCCAGGGCGCATCGTTCCGCATGGAAGGCGAGCAGCTCGTGATCGACGGCTTGCCCGATGCCTTCGAACTCGAGATCTTCACCACCTGCTGCCCCATCAAGAACACCAAGCTGATGGGCCTGTTCGTGAGCGAAGACACCTTCTTCACGCAGTGCGAGGCCGAAGGCTTCCGCCGCATCACGTACTTTTTGGACCGCCCTGACGTGATGGCGATGTACACGGTAACGCTGCGCGCCGCCAAGGCCGCCTACCCCGTGCTGCTGTCCAACGGCAACCTGGTCGAGCAAGGCGACCTGCCCGAAGGCCGCCACTTTGCCAAGTGGGTCGACCCCTTCAAGAAGCCCAGCTACCTGTTTGCGCTGGTGGCCGGCAAGCTGGTGGCGCGCGAGCAGCGCATTACCGCCCGCAACGGCAAGGAGCATTTGCTGCAGGTGTACGTGCGCGCCGGAGACCTCGACAAGACCGAGCATGCGATGAACTCGCTGGTCAATTCGGTGCTGTGGGACGAAGCCCGCTTTGGCCTGCCGCTGGACCTGGACCGCTTCATGATCGTGGCCACCAGCGACTTCAACATGGGCGCCATGGAGAACAAGGGCCTGAACATCTTCAACACGAAGTACGTTCTGGCCAACCAGGCCACCGCCACCGACGCCGACTACAGCAACATCGAAAGCGTGGTCGGCCACGAGTACTTTCACAACTGGAGCGGCGACCGCGTAACCTGCCGCGACTGGTTCCAGCTTTCGCTGAAAGAAGGCCTCACCGTCTTCCGCGACCAGGAGTTCAGCCAGGACCTGTGCGCCGACGCCTCGGCCCGCGCCGTAAAGCGCATTGAAGACGTTCGCGTGCTGCGTACCGCCCAGTTTCCTGAAGACGCCGGCCCCATGGCCCACCCGGTGCGGCCCGACAGCTACATCGAGATCAGCAACTTCTACACCGTCACCATTTATGAAAAGGGTGCCGAGGTGGTGCGCATGATGCAGACGCTGGTCGGCCGAAAGGGCTTTGAAAAGGGCATGACCCTTTACTTCGAGCGCCACGACGGCCAGGCTGTGACCTGCGACGACTTTGCCCAGGCCATTGCCGACGCCAACCCTGATTCAGAACTGGCCCGCCTGCTGCCGCAGTTCAAGCGCTGGTACAGCCAGGCCGGCACGCCGCGTCTTGCCGCCCACGGCGTGTACGACGCGCAAGCGCGCAGCTACACGCTCAGCGTGGTGCAAAGCTGCCCGCCCACGCCGGGCCAGCCGAGCAAGGAGCCGTTCGTCATTCCGGTGAACATTGGCCTCCTCGACGCCAGCGGCCGCGAACTGCCGCTGCAGCTCGAAGGCGAAAGCGAAGTAACCCGCGGCGCGCCTGGCACCCCGTGCACGCGCACCGTGGTGCTCTCGCGCGCCGGCGAGCAAATTACCTTTGTGGGTCTCGACTCCGAGCCCGTGCCTTCGATCTTGCGCGGCTTCAGCGCGCCGGTGATTCTGGACTTTGAATACACCGACGCCCAGCTGCTCACCCTGCTGGCCAACGACCCCGACCCCTTCAACCGCTGGGAAGCCGGCCAGCGCCTGGGCTTGCGCGCCGCGCTGCAGGGCATTGCGGCGCTGGCGACCGACACCACCCCGGTGCTGAACGACGCGTATCTGGACGCCATGCGCAGCGTGCTGCGCAACCCCAAGCTCGACGCCGCCTTCAAGGAGCTGGTGCTCACCCTGCCTTCGGAAACCTACATTTCCGAGCAGCTCGACGTGGTCGATCCGCAGCGCGTGCACCTGGTGCGCGAAGCCATGCGCGCCCAGCTGGCCACCGCCCTTTTTCAAGACTGGCAACAGGTCTACGAAGAAAACCACGACACCGGCGCCTACACGCCCGACCCCACCTCTTCAGGCCGCCGCGCGCTCGCCGGCATGGCGCTGAACTTCTTGTGCCTGGCGGCGCGCTCTTCGGGCGACACCGTGTGGCCCGGCAAGACGCTGCAGCGCTTCAAAGACGCCGGCAACATGACCGACCGCTTCAACGCGCTCAATGCGCTGGTGGCCTCGGGCCACACGCTGGCCGCGCAGGCGCTGGCACGCTTCCACGCCATCTTCAAGGACGAGGCGCTGGTCATCGACAAGTGGTTCTCGCTGCAGGCCGGCGCGCCCGACCGCGGCGGCGACATCTTGCCGCTGGTGAAGCAGTTGATGAAGCACCCGGACTTCTCCATCAAGAACCCCAACCGCGCCCGCAGCGTGATCTTCAGCTATTGCAGCGCCAACCCCGGCGCATTCCACCGCCCTGACGCGGCCGGCTATGTGTTCTGGAGCGACCGCGTCATAGAGCTGGACGCCATCAACCCCCAGGTGGCCGCCCGCCTTGCCCGCGCGCTCGACCGCTGGAGCAAGCTGGCCGAGCCCTACCGCAGCGCCGCGCGCGAAGCCATTGCCCGCGTGGCCGCCAAGCCCGACCTGAGCAAGGACACGCATGAAGTGGTGACCCGCGCCCTGGCCGGTAACTAACAAGCAAGGAACACACAAGCACATGGCTTATCAACAACAGAAGATCTCCCTCACCCGCTACCTTGTTGAACAACAGCGCGCCGACGGCCTCATTCCCGGCCAGCTGCGCCTGCTGCTCGAAGTGGTCGCCCGCGCCTGCAAAAGCATCAGCCAGGCCGTCAACAAGGGCGCGCTGGGCGGAGTGCTCGGCACCGCCGAAAGCGAAAACGTGCAGGGCGAGATCCAGAAGAAGCTGGACATCATCGCCAACGAAGTGCTCATTGAAGCCAACGAATGGGGCGGCCACCTTGCGGCCATGGCCAGCGAAGAAATGGACAGCATCTACGTGGTGCCCAACCGCTACCCGCAGGGCGAATACCTGCTGATGTTCGACCCGCTCGACGGCAGCAGCAACATCGACGTGAACGTGAGCATTGGCACCATCTTCAGCGTGCTGAAAAAGCCCGACGACACCCCGGGCGTGCAGGAAGCCGACTTTTTGCAGCCCGGCACCCAGCAAGTGGCCGCCGGCTACTGCATCTACGGCCCGCAAACCACCCTGGTGCTCACCGTGGGCAACGGCGTGGCCATGTTCACGCTAGACCGCGAGCAAGGCAGCTTTGTGCTCACGCAGGAAGACATCCAGATTCCGGCCGATACCAAGGAATTTGCCATCAACATGAGCAACATGCGCCACTGGGACGAGCCCATGAAGCGCTACATAGACGAGTGCCTGGCCGGCAAGGAAGGCCCACGCGGCAAAGACTTCAACATGCGCTGGATTGCCAGCATGGTGGCCGACGTGCACCGCATCTTGATGCGCGGCGGCGTGTTCATGTACCCGTGGGACAAGCGCGAGCCCGAAAAGGCCGGCAAGCTGCGCCTGATGTACGAAGCCAACCCCATGAGCTGGCTCGTCGAGCAGGCCGGCGGCGCCGCCACCAACGGCAAGCAGCGCATCCTGGACTTGAAGCCCACCAAACTGCACGAGCGCGTGAGCGTGATGTTGGGTTCGCGTAACGAAGTCGAGCGTTTGACCAAGTACCACACCGAAAAGGCCTGACGGTGTTGCTATAATCCGAGGCTTCGCCGGTGTAGCTCAGTCGGTAGAGCAGCTCATTCGTAATGAGAAGGTCGGGTGTTCGATTCATCTCTCCGGCACCAAACGCAGTAAGGGAAGCCCGCTATCGAAAAGATAGCGGGCTTTTTGCTTTTTAGGCCGGTGTAGCCACCATGTAGCCACCAGTGCGCTGATAGCGGCCCAGCTTCAATGCCTCGAGACCGCCGGCCGTCTGGCTCTTCGCGCCACCACCTTATCGCCCGTCCGCCTCCATGCTGATTTGATTTGGCGTCAATGCCCGGTCAGCGCGCTTGCCCCGTAGACTTCCACGGGCAGACAGCAATCCGTTTTCCTATAAGAATGAATCAGCAATCCCTCTCTTCGTTCATCTGGTCCATCGCCGACCTCCTCCGCGGTGACTACAGGCAGTCCGACTACGGCAAGGTCATCCTGCCCTTCACGGTGCTCCGGCGCCTCGACTGTGTACTGGAGCCCACCAAGGCAGCCGTGCTAGCCGAGTTGGCGAAAAAGAAGCAAGCCGGCGTGAATCCCGAGCCCTTCCTGCTGCGCAAGTCGGGCCATACCTTCTACAACACGTCACCGATGGACATGAAGGTGTTGATCGGTGATGCGGACCACATTGCCCAGAACCTCTACAGTTACATCCAGGGATTCTCACCTGCTGTGCGCGACGTGTTCGAGCGTTTCGAGTTCCAGGCCCAGATCGACCGCTTGTCGAAGGCCAAGCTGCTATACCAAGTGGCTGAGAAATTCGCCAACATCGATCTGCACCCCGACCATGTCAGCAACGCGCAGATGGGTCATGTGTTCGAGGAACTGATCAGGAAGTTTGCGGAACTCAGCAACGAGACGGCCGGCGAGCACTTCACGCCACGCGAAGTCGTCCGCCTGATGGTGAACCTGATCTTCATCGAGGATGACGAGATCCTGACCAAACCCGGCGTCGTGCGCACCATCTATGACCCGACTGCCGGTACGGGAGGCATGCTGACGCTGGCCGGCGAGTACCTGGCTGAACACAACCCGAAAGCGCGGCTGACCGTTTCGGGCCAGGAACTCAACCCCGAGTCCTACGCGATCTGCAAGGCCGACATGCTGATCAAGGGCCAGGACGTTGCCAACATCGCCTTCGGCAACACCCTGAGTGACGACGGCCACGCGCACAAGCGTTTCGACTACATGCTGTCCAATCCGCCCTTTGGCGTCGAGTGGAAGAAGGTCGAGAAGGACGTCCGCAAGGAGCACGAGCAGCAGGGATTCAATGGCCGCTTCGGGCCGGGCCTGCCGCGCGTATCGGACGGTTCCATGCTATTCCTGCTGCACTTGCTCTCCAAGATGCGCCCAGCGGCCGAGGGCGGCAGCCGATTCGGCATTGTGCTCAACGGCTCGCCCTTGTTCACCGGTGGCGCCGGCAGCGGCGAGAGCGAAATCCGGCGTTACGTGCTGGAGAATGATCTGTGCGAGGCCATCATCGGCCTGCCGACCGACATGTTCTACAACACCGGCATCAGCACCTATGTGTGGATCGTCAGCAACCACAAGCCCGCCGCGCGCAAGGGCAAGGTGCAACTAATCGACGCCTCGGGCTTCTGGCAGAAGATGCGCAAGAGCCTCGGGTCCAAGCGCAAGGAAATGAGCGACGAGCAAATCGACCGGGTGACCCGCCTGTTCGGTGATTTCGTGGAAGCCGAGCAAGATGGCAAGCCGATCAGCCGCATCTTCAAGAACGAGGATTTCGGCTACCGCACCATCACTGTCGAACGCCCGCTGCGTGATGCCAACGGCAAACCGGTGCTCGGTGAGCGCGGCAAGCTCAAGGGCAAGCAGCAACCCGATTCAGCCCTGCGCGATACAGAGAACGTACCGCTGAGCGAAGACGTGGAAAGCTACTTCAAACGCGAGGTACTGCCTCACGCTCCCGACGCCTGGATCGACCACGACAAGACCAAGGTGGGCTACGAGATTCCGTTCAACCGGCACTTCTACGTATTCCAGCCGCCGCGACCGCTGACCGAAATTGACGCCGACCTGAAGCAGACCACAGACCGTATCCTAGACATGATCAAGGGGCTAACGACGTGAGCGTTGCGAAGTACGCTGACTACAAGGACAGCGGCGCCGCATGGCTTGGTGACATACCCACGCACTGGTCTGCCTTACCCCTTAGACATGTCGTAGCTCGCATTGAGTCGGGCACCAGCGTGAATGCCACCGACGTGCCGGCTGTGGAGGGGCAGATCGGGGTGCTCAAAACCAGTTGCGTCTATCGCGGCGATTTCGATCCTCAGGAGAATAAAGCTGTACTACCTGAGGAGTACGAGCGCACCAGTTGCCCAGTTACGGCTAATACACTAATCGTCAGTCGAATGAACACGCCCGACCTAGTGGGTGCAGCAGGAGTCGTGCGCCAGAATCATGGGAACCTTTACCTTCCAGATCGGCTTTGGCAGGTGCATTTTCACGACGCCAACCCAGCCTATGCTCACTATTGGAGTCGAACGCTATCGTATCGAGCGCAAGTGGAAGCAGCTTGCGCTGGCACTAGTTCGAGCATGCAGAATCTGGGGCAAGACGCATTCCGCTCCTTTGTGTTTCCGTGTCCGCCGGTACCCGAGCAGAACGCGATTGCGACGTTCCTCGACCGCGAAATCGCCAAAATCGATGCGCTGGTCGTCGAGCAGCAAAAGCTCATAGCGCTCCTCAAAGAAAAGCGCCAGGCCATCATCTCTCATGCCGTGACCAAGGGACTTGATCCGACGGTACCGATGAAGGAGTCGGGGGTGGAGTGGCTGGGCTTGGTGCCGGCGCATTGGGATTTCTTCCCCATGAAGCGTGACTTGATTTTCCTCACCAGCGGGTCGCGTGGATGGGCGGATCATTACTCCGAAGAAGGTGCACTGTTCATCCGCATTGGAAACTTGACGAGAGATGACATCACGCTCGATTTATCTGACATCCAACGTGTCGTTGTACCGCCTGGCTCTGAAGGCGAGCGTACCGGCGTCCGGCCGGGCGATGTGTTGTTTTCGATCACGGCCTACCTTGGCTCCGTCGCGGTGGTGCCTGCCAACTTAGGTCTAGCCTATGTGAGCCAACACGTGGCACTCGCTCGACTCAATAAGAAGAAGCTTTTACCGGAGTGGCTTGCTTACGTTGCCAAGTCAATTGTTGGAAAAACGTATCTGGAGATGCAGGGCTATGGAGGCACCAAGGTTCAGCTCAGTTTGGACGACGTAGCGAACCTGCCAGTGACCGTGCCACCAATTCGTGAGCAGGAGGCGATAGTCCAATTTGTTCGAACTGAGACTGCAAAACTGGAAGCGATGACGGAACAGGCTCAACAGGCAACTGCCCTGCTTCAAGAACGCCGTACCGCCGTGATCTCCGCTGCCGTCACGGGCAAGATCAAAGTGACCGCCGATTGACCCCATGACCGGCGCAGCTCTTCTGACCGTCGTCGAGGTTGCCAAGGAAGACCGCGTGCTTTGCGCTGCTTGCGGCCATACTGTCTATCGTCGCATCCATGTTGTTCAGGACGGCACTGGACTCAGGGTGCTCGGGTCGGATTGTTTCAAGCGCCTCTATGGCCATCTAGACCCAAGCGCATCGACTCCGCAGTATGGCAGTTCCGAAGGCCGCGAGCTGACCGTCGCCGAACGGCAGATGCTAGTGGACAACACTCATCGCTTCATTGAACAGTTGGAGATCGAGTGCCTTCAACTGGAGCAGGCAGAGCTTCATCGGCGCGCGATCGAACAACAAGAAGTCGCCCAGCGCGAAACAGCCGATCGTCAGCGCCTCGCCGCGCTCAGAGCCACCTACCGACGGCGCCTTCGTTTTCCCGACTGGCTGGAGCAACTAGCACCCGGCGAGCGCGCAGCGTTTGATCGCTTGCGACAACAGGCCGGTGATGCCATGCGCGCCAAGTTCAATATCGACCCCGAGCTTTCAGGTTGGGTCGGCATGCTCAACCATGAGGCCCGCACAGCGTTCGAGTCGCAGCACACAGCGTCGACGACCACAACAGGCGAGCCATCATCACAATCAAGTGACTTGTTCGCGAGTCCCGACACCAACGCAACAAAGTCCGAATAGTGGAGCCCGCATGAGCCTGCACAAAGAGATCGAGTTTGAGAACGACATCTGCAACCATCTGAGCTCGCACGGCTGGCTCTACGATGAAAACGCGCAGCTCTACGACACCCCTCGCGCCCTGTTTCCCTTCGACGTGATTGCATGGGTGCAGGCGACCCAGCCGAAGGCGTGGGAAGCTCTCGGAAAAAACCACGGCGCCGCCGCCGAGACCGTGCTACTCGATCGCCTGCGCAAACAACTCGACGAGCGCGGCACGCTGGAAGTGCTGCGCTTCGGCATAGAGATGATCGGCGTGCGCGAATCCCTGAAGCTGGCCCAGTTCAAGCCCGCGCTGGCGATGAACCCGGATCTGCAGGCCCGCTACGCCGCCAACCGCCTTCGCGTCGTGCGCCAGGTGCGCACCAACCACGACGACGTGATTGACCTTGTGCTGTTCCTGAACGGCATCCCCGTCGCGACCGCCGAGATCAAAACCAACTTCACGCAGAACGTCAACGAAGCCGTCGACCAGTACCGCTTCGATCGCCAGCCCAAGCCCAAGGGAAGGCCGTCAGCCGAGCCCCTGCTCGAATTTCCTCGCGGCGCGCTGGTGCACTTCGCCGTCAGCAACAGTACGGTCATGATGACCACCAAGCTGCAAGGCCCGACCACCAGCTTCCTGCCCTTCAACCTGGGCGACGATGGCGCCGCTGGCAACCCGCCCAATCCGAAGGGCCACCGCACGGCCTACTTGTGGGAACAGGTATGGCAATCCGATAGCTGGCTGGAGATCCTCGGCCGCTACCTTGTCACCCAGCGCGACAGCAAAAAGAAGATCACCGGCGTCATCTTCCCCCGCTACCACCAGCTCGATGCCACGCGCAAGTTGCTCGCGGCTGTGCTGGCAGAAGGTGCCGGGCAAAAATATTTGATTCAGCACTCGGCAGGCTCCGGCAAGACCAACTCGATCGCGTGGACCGCGCACTTCCTGGCGGACCTGCACGACGGCCAGCACAAGAAGATGTTCGACAGCGTGCTGGTCGTGAGCGACCGCAACGTGCTCGACGCCCAATTGCAGGAAGCCATTTTTGACTTCGAGCGCACGGCCGGCGTCGTCGCCACCATCAAGGGCGAGAGCCAGAGCAAGAGCGGCGAACTCGCCTCGGCGCTATCGGGAGGCAAGAAGATCGTGGTCTGCACGATCCAGACCTTTCCCTTCGCCCTCAAGGCGGTTCAGGATCTTGCTGCCACGCAGGGCAAACGCTTTGCCGTCATCGCCGACGAGGCCCACAGCTCCCAGACCGGCGAAGCAGCATCCAAGCTCAAGCAGGTGCTCAGCACTGAAGAACTCAAGGAACTGGCCGACGGTGGCGAGTTCAGCACTGAAGACCTCTTGGCCGCCCAGATGGCGGGCCGCGCCAATGTGGCCGGCGTCACCTACGTCGCCTTCACGGCGACGCCGAAGGCCAAGACGCTGGAGCTGTTCGGCCGCCGGCCCGATCTGGAACACGCCGCCGGGCCGGACAACCTGCCGGCGCCATTCCACGTCTACTCGATGCGCCAAGCGATCGAAGAGGGATTCATCCTGGACGTGCTGAAGAACTACACGCCCTACAAGCTGGCGTTCAGACTGGCGAACGAGGGCAAGGAATGGGACGAGAAAGAGGTCGAACGTAGCGAGGCGATGAAGCACCTGATGCGATGGGTGCGCCTGCATCCATACAACATCAGCCAAAAGGTCGCCATCGTCGTGGAGCACTTCCGCGAGAACGTGGCGCCACAATTGAACGGGCATGCCAAGGCCATGGTGGTAGTCGGCAGCCGTATCGAGGCCGTGCGGTGGCAACTGGCGATCGACAAGTACATCAAGGACAGCGGCTACACCCTCGGCACGCTGGTGGCGTTCTCGGGCGAGGTCAACGACTCGCAGTCGATTCCCGAGTCCGTGACGGAGAACAGTTCCAAGCTAAACCCAAACCTCAAGGGCCGCGACATGCGCGAGGCCTTCGCCACCGATGAGTACCAGATCCTGCTGGTCGCCAACAAGTTCCAGACCGGCTTCGATCAACCGCTACTGTGCGGCATGTACGTCGACAAGCGCCTGGGCGGCATTCAGGCGGTGCAAACGCTGTCTCGGCTGAATCGGGCCTACAGCGGCCCTTTCGGCGTCAAGGACACGACCTACGTGCTTGACTTCGTGAATGAGCCCGACGAGGTGCTGGCGGCCTTCAAGACCTACTACGCGACAGCCGAACTGGCCGATGTGACCGACGCGAATCTGGTCTTCGATTTACGGGCAAAGCTCGATGCGTCGGGCCACTACGATGACTTCGAGGTTGATCGGGTTGCGACGATAGAGCTGAACCCCAAGGCGACGCAGGCCGACCTCATCGCCGCAATCGAGCCGGTTGTGGACCGGCTGCTCAAGCAATTCAAGACGGCACGCCAGATGCTGCTCGACAGCGAGGCGTCGGGGGCCAGCCAGGATTCGAAGGCTGCACAGCATGCCAAGGACACACTGGACGCGCTGACATTGTTCAAGCGCGACCTCGGGGCCTTTCTGCGTGTGTACGCATTCCTGAGCCAAGTCTTCGACTACGGCAGCACGGCGATTGAGAAGCGCGCGATCTTCTTCAAGCGTCTGCTGCCGCTGCTCGACTTCGGCCGCGAGCGCGAGGGGATCGACATGTCGAAGGTGGTGCTGACTCACCACAAGCTTAAGGACGACGGAAAGCGCCACCTGGCCTTGCATGAGCCCGGCGCCGAATACAAGCTGCAGCCATTAACCGAGACCGGCGCTGGAGAGGTGCAGGACAAGGTGAAGGAACTGCTGTCCGAGATCGTCGCCAAAGTGAACGACCTGTTCGAGGGCGAACTGTCGGACGACGACAAGCTCGTCTACGTGAACAACGTCCTCAAGGGCAAGTTGCTGGAGTCGGATCTGCTGGTGCAGCAGGCCATGAACAATTCGAAGGGACAGTTCGCCAACTCGCCGGACCTCACCGCAGAGCTGATGAGCGCGATCATGGATGCATTCGCGGCGAACACGACCATGAGCACGCAGGCGTTGGACTCGGCGCGGGTGCGCAACGGTTTGAAAGACATCCTGCTCGGCCCAGCGCAGCTCTACGAGGCACTCAGATCGCGCGGCCAGGACATCGCCAGCAGGCCGGCACCGCTGTAGGTCCAGGCGTGAGCGTCGCCGCGACGAGATGCGCTGGCTCTACGCCTTGAACCCCTCGACGCGGAGCATGCTGACCAGATCCGCGCACTTCAGGCCGCGCGCTGCACACGCATTAGGGGTCTTCGGCGAAAGTGCATTTGCCTTTGTGGGTATTTCGTAGGTCGTTCGAATGCCTAGGCCACCTCAGCGACGTGTCATCACGCGCACGTGTGACGGGCGCGGCGGCTTAGCTCGACAAATAAGTCCATCCGCGCTGTCGCGCTTTCTCTGCGAGGGCCTGCGCTTTCGCCTTCACCTTGCCGGCAGTCGGCAGCACAGTGAAGTCAATGACCGCGTGCTCCGGGAAGGGCTCTGGGTCCGGCCGCCACGGCAGGCCAACCGCGTCGACCTCCCCTGCGGTCACTGACACCGTGCCAATCGCAGACAAACATTGTTCCAGCGTGTAGTGGAGATAGCTCGGCTCGGGCGCCATCTGTGCGCCGTCATACACCGACAGCAGGCCATCATCTTTAGGCGTCGGGCCGAAAGCCTGACTGGTAACTCGCCCATCTTGGACCCAAGACGGATGCACCTGTCGATGCAGCAGTTGTTCATCGGCCATGAGTTCTCTATGCCCGTTCATACCCGACGCACTGCGTCGGCGAGTTGGAGCCAGCCATCGGGCGATGTGAGGTCCGCTACAAGTTCCTCAAGCACTTCGCCGTCTGCCGTCCGCGACCTGAGCAGATCAGCGTTGTGCTTTTCGGTATCAACCTCGACCGAGACGGACGAGGCTTCCATGCTCCATTCGAGCTGCACGTGACCTGCCGGTGTCGGGTAGACGTAGGGCAGCGGCAAGTCATCGGGCCAGTGCTCAGTCCACGTCTTGGACAACCAGGTCAGGCCCTCCGGCTGCAGGCCGGACCCTTCGCCGTCAAGCCAGCCATCGCGCAATAGGCCCAGGGCTTCGAGGCGCGCTGGCACATCCAATGGATCCAGGGGTTCTATGCGTGTGACTTGCTCAATGCGCTTTCGGTTGTCCATATGGTCGCGCACCACCGCGCCTTCGACCATGACCAGCGATTCCCCATATGCCCCGAGGGCGCTATGCGCGGCGTCGCGGAGCTCTTCGCTGAAGTAACCGACAACCTTCTCCCCGCTGATCAGCTTCAGAGTGAAGGTGTTGTTCTCCAAGTTCAGTTCGGACATTGAGCCGCGAACTGACTCTTCGGTTCGGTAGACCGTGGCCGACTTGAGCACCAACGTCTTGCGGACACGATTGTCGTAGACCAAAGGGGGCTGCTCGGCGCCCTGCGGGAACTCGACACGCTCATCGTCACGCAGCGAACGGCCGAACTGGTCGAAGTATGCCAGCAGCGACTTTGGCAAGAGATTGTCGAAAGGCTGCCCTCTTCCGGCCGCGTCGATGGTCGACAGGATGCGATCGCGAGCCTTGTCGAACCACTCTGCCCATGCGTCAGGTACAAGCGTCCCCGCCACGTGTGAGCGCTCCAAGACAGCGACCGCGCTGCCGTCCTCAACCTGCGTGAGATGGAGTGAGAAGCTCTGGGCAAAGCCGCGGGGGGTGCGCTTGCGCTTAGGGTTCTCCTCAAGATACAGCCACCGTGCAGCTTCCACGATGAGACCCTCAAACGCTGCCCAGTCCTTTAGGACCTCAACAGGGATTGAGTGCTCTTCGAATCGGGTGCCTACAAGGCGTGGCTTGAGAAATTCTGTTTTCACCTGGATCTTCGGTGCCGCGCCGTCCGACGGGCCGAGCGAAGCGGTTTTGATCGTATCACCTACAAACACGGCTCCCGGCGCGGGGCAACCCGCACGACATCGCGCCTGTCGCGCGACCGAAAGCGGCGCCCGATCCAGCGGGCTTTTCGTTGGCGGCATCCGCGTACATTCCCTGCTCCCCTCAACTCAGGATGACGTGCGCCTGGCGCGCCAGCATATTGCGTGCTGCGCGGGTCGGTGCGATTGTTCAGGCGCAGCGGCGCCACAGACAGCGGTGTCGCAGGCTGGAAGGTGGACGGACCCGTGGCCGTTACACCGCGCGCGAGGGCTTTGTCGTTCGCGTGCGACGAGAGGCGGCTGTTGGGGTTCGGGTAGATCCCGAACGCCGCACCGGTTTGCTGCCGTCGAACTTGCGAAATCGGGCCGCAGCGGTCGATTGGCTTCAGTGTGCTCGAATCCCATCACAAACACCAACAGGATGAACCGATGCCGGACAAATCACGGAACGCCCCCGATCGCATGCGTCAGATCATTGCTGGCCAAGTCGCGAAGCACGGCCTCCGAACCGTCAAGGAATGGCTCGACGAAGGACGCTACGGGAATGCAACCGGAGAAGCTCGGGCAGCGTTAAGACGCGAATGGTGGCGCCAGCACGGGCCCACGCTCGCCAAGGGCCTACTCGCGGCCCTCGGCACCGCGGCGGCGGTCGGCCAATGCATGCGCACCGGCTAAGCCGCATCTGGCCGCTGCAAGGGGCGGACCGGATCTCCGGTTTGTTCAGGTCCGCGAAGCGCCGCAACGGCCGCTCAGGATGAAGTTTTCTGAAGCCCCCCGCAAGCCGATTCGGCGGTGCCGGATGTCAGGTTTTCTAAGGTTCTTCTACCTTGGCGCTACGATTGCCATCTTCCGGAGGCACACATGACGGTGACTGTGACGATCGAGTTCGTAGACGGTAGCTATGCGACGAATGAGCACCCTGCCCTGATCCTGGCCACGCACGACAAGCTGCTGCAACGGGGCTTGAAGGGAAGGGATCTCATCGATGCCTTGCTGACGGATGATTGGGCCGCGCCGCCACGCAAGGTCACACTCGGTTTTCTTAGCGAGGGCAAGCCGCAGGAGATCGCACTTTTCTACACTTGACGGAGTTCCGCCCTATGACCCTGAAAGATGTGTTGGCCGAACTGCGGCAGCTCGAGCAACAAGCCGAGGCGCTACTTGAACTCGGAAACAGCCGCGATCCCTATGCCCAGGAGCGCGCCATGGGCCACTACAAAGTGATGAAGGACCGCCTGGCCGACAGGCTCCGGGAGTTCCAGCGGCAGCGTCGCGGCGAGGGGCCAGAATGGTGGGCCAGCAGCTTCGAGAGTGCACTGCGTCAAGCGCACATTGCGATGCGCACGCCGACCAGCACCAGCTCGAGGAATCCGAAGTGGGCGAGCGCGGTACGCGATCTGTGCTTCGAGCTCAACTACCACGTGGACCAGCTGCAGGCCGGACTCAAGGGATAGCGGAGCCAACACCGAGGCCCGCTGCTGTCGACCGCGCAGCCACTGCCCTCTCCGGATCCCAACGATCCGGCCCCATCGATGCGTAAGGCCGCCCGATTGCTTTCTTCCACGGCATGCATGCTCACTTTTGTTGGCCGAGCGCGCGGGCAGATGCGCCGGCGCCGTATTTCTGATCGAACAGCGCGGCTTGGCTGGGGTTGGCCTTCAGGCGGGCGACGGCTTCGGGCGGGGCAGTGCGCACGGCGGTGGGTGCCCCGCCCGGCTGAATGAGCTGCCCGGTCTGATTGTCCACCACGGTCGACGCCTCGCGCATGGCCTGGCCCGTAGTCGGGTCGACGGTCTGGCCACCAGGGATGACCGTGTAGCGGTTGGCGGTGGGCTCTTTTCCGCCGAGCGCCAGCACCTTCTGCGTCGCCGTGCGGATGGCTTCGGGCGTGGTCGCCTTCTGGAGCTCGAGCTGTGCGGCCTCGAGACGAGCCCGGCCGCGGTTGTCGAACTCGACAGCCGTCTTCTTCAGGCCGAATTCGTCGCGGTTGATCGCATCGCGAACGCCCAAACGCGCGTTCGTAGCGGCGGCGCGCCGGTCGTCACCCGCCTCGCGGATGCCGAGCCGCGCGGTTTCGCCGGCATCACGCTGGGTAGCGCGCGCCGCCTCGCCGGCTTCGCGCACCGCGCCTTCGGCGAGGCGCTGGCGGTTCTCGATCGGCGCGAGCGCCGCCTTGACCGCGATCGGGTCGCCTTGATAGCCGCCGCGCGGCGACCAGCTGCTCTTCGCCGCGACCGTGCGCAGGTTCGCATCGTCGAAGAACTTCTCGCGCGCGGCGCCGCCCATGCCGGCCTCGGCCGGTCCGGTGCCGATCACGGAAAGGCCGGCACCGGGCGCGACCTGGGCCGGCGCCGCGGCCGTCGCGCCTAGTGCGCCACCAACGAAGTTCGCAGTGGGCATCGACATCGAACCGCCACCAGCCTCACGGCCGTTGACCGAGACATCGCCCGACACGTTGCTGCCGAAGTAGGCATTGCCGGCGCGCCGAACTGCACCGGAGGCTACGGCGCTGGGCTGCGCGCCCACGGGGCTGGCCGCCGCTGCACCCGCGGCAGAAGCATCCGTCGGCGCGACTGGTACGGCCAACGCTGCTGCATCGCCGACGGCGGGAGGCGCTATCGCGTTGTCTACGCGGGACACATCGGGCGCGCCTGGAGCTCGTGCGCCAGGCGCCCCGGCGAATTGCGTGCTGCGCGGGTCAGTGAGATTGTTCAGGCGCAGCGGCGCAACAGACAGCGGTGTCGCAGGCTGGAAGGTGGACGGGCCCGTGGCCGTCACACCGCGCGCGAGGGCTTTGTCGTTCGCGTGCGACGAGAGGCGACTGTTGGGGTTCGGGTAGATCCCGAACGCCGCGCCTGTTTGCTGCGGCGCCATGGCAGAGACTGGCGCCCCGGCGGGCGCGGGCTTCGCGGCAGCCGCTTCATTGGCCGCCAACTGCACGGCCTGGGGACTCGCAGGCAGCGAGGCGGTCAACATCGGCAGGGCTTCCGGAATGCCGACGCTGCCGATCTGCTTCACGCCGAGGCCTGGGGACGCGGCCGCAACAGCATGGAAGCCACTTGGAGCCATATCGGGTGCGGCGGCGACTTCCGAAGCAGCTCGATTCTGAATACCGAGCCCTGCGGGTGCGACGCCGACAGGTTCTTGCTTGAGCGAGTCGATCAAGCCCCCGTTCGCTTTGGCCACCATGCCGTTCTTGCGAACCGCCCCGCCGACAGGCGTATGGGTGGCATCGACGAGTGCCTGCAGCTTCTGCTTGCCAACCGCCGCGGCGGTGTCGGCGGGCAGCATGAATTCTCCATTGGATGCCCAGATCGGCACCGAGTCGCTGGTGCGCGTGCCTGGGCCACAAATCGCCCCGCCATGCTCGAGGGACTTGGCGTCCCGGTGCGAGACCGGAACCTGATTGGCGGCGCCATCCTTACGGACCGGAAAGCCGAGGCCAGGGACCTTTGGAGCTGGAATGTGCTTGCGTGTCGGTTGTTGAGTGATGGTCATGGGTGCCCTTCGGGTTGGGTGTTTGAAATGCCTACGGCATTTCAGCCCGAGCGCACGATCACATCAAACACGAAGGGGGAGCGTAGTGCCGCATCGTTGCGGAACCGCATCAGCTGGACTGCTTCCAGCGCGTGCCATGCGCGTAGAGCGAGGTCGTTGAATCAACGACGCTGGGCCGCCGCCAACGAGCCGTCAGTACGACGACAGGATCGGCGTGAGGCAGTCCTCGAAGCCGACGTGGACCCTGTTCATCCGGGTCGCCAAGAGTCGGTCGCCGGTGAGGATGGCCAGCATCATGGCGCTGATCGTGACCAGGCCGTTCGAACACTCGATCAACTGCCGGACGATCTGTACCGGGAAGCCGTCCTGGTGGCGCCGCAGCGCGTGAATGCCGCCATGCACGAATGAGTTCAGCGCGTGGCGCTGCATGTCGTCGAACCTTCCCAGCATCGCGGCAGGTGCTGCGGCGGCGGGTACCGCGACCGAGGCGTTCCGTAGCTGTTTGATCATGTCCCGTGCAAGTGGCAGCTTCCGTGCCGCCTCGTCGGCCTCGGCGGTGAGTGGCGCCGCCGCAAGGGCAACGTGCTCATCTCTGGCGGCGAACAGTAGCCACGCCGAGCGGGCGGTAGCTTCGTACTGCAGGCGCATGAGCGGTACCGCGGACGACACGAACCCTCCTGCAACCAGGTTGCGCAGCGCCCGCGCATGCTCCATTGCCAGCGACGCTGCGGTGACGCTCAGGCCCATGCGCGGCGCATCTTCACCGTAGACGGGGTAGCCGTCGAGATCCAGCAACTGGACGATGGCGTCATCGAGTTCTTCGGAACGTCGGAGGATTCGTTCGATAGGCATGGCTACAAAGATTGGAGTGTGCTTGCGCGCATTTTCGATGGCCGAGGCGATCATCTGGTGGAAGCTTGGAAGACCCGTCGCTCCACGGTGGGCTCGTGGTCGCACGCGGGCTGCTTGGATGTCTTGGGATTGCTGGCGACGGCGCTCACCATCGCCCCGTCTTTCCGAGGCCAGCGAAGTCCGTGCCGCGGCCCTGGATATGGGCCATCAACGCATCCAGACTCTTCGTGAGTGCGTAGGAGGCGCGTTCGAGCTGGTGCGAGAACAAGCCGCGGATTTCGATGTGATCGTCGCAATCAACACTCGTCGAGGTGATCAGCATGACGCCACCAATCTCCCCTCGCTGGGCGCGCGCCAACTCGGCGGCCAAGAGGTCGATGATCTTCTGTTGGTCCGGTGAAGCCGTCGCTGTCCGGCGCGCAAAAGGCACAACGTTAGTCGTTGAGATCGCGGATTTATCGATTCTTGTGATAATTGAAGAAGCCATGGTGTGCGTGTCCTTTCACGGGTTGCACGGTGTGGTTAGACGGACCTCGGTGTGTCCAGCACCTTGGGCCGTCGCTTTTGTGCCTCAGATAGATACCCTGGAATTCAGGACACCCCAGCCCTGAGACGAGGCGGTCATTCCTTCTTCGGTGGCTCCTTGGCCTTGTCGATGCGATCGCGCACCCAGTGCGGGCCGCCGAGGCGCTTGAGCTTGTCCCGCTGCGTCGTGGTCATGCGGATCTGGACGGGCACCGATTCCTGCCCCGGGTCTATCGCGGGTCGCCCACTGCCGGGACGAGAACCGCCTCGTTGGTTGTCATTTGCCATATTGATAATGTAGTGATTATTCAATTGCTACGCAAACAATTTCGACAGCTTGCGCGATCGCTGGCAAGGCGTCATCACAACGAACGCGGGCGATGGAACAGCGATGAGACGCATGCGCAGATGGCTCGTTGCGCCCAACGTCCTGAGCGCGTACCGGGCGCGGCGTTCGCCAGCAGACGCCAATAGGCACAGGGCTTCCAGCGGGTGCAGCATTGCGACTCAACCAGCAGGAGCTCACCATTCCGACCAGACACAAGACAGCCCCAAGGCCCGACCCACCCGGGCCGGAAAATATACAGAAAGGGGAATCCGACATCGACTTCAGTACCCTCAGTTCTACCCGCGGCAGCCTCGTCGCAACCTCTCGCTGCGCGGCGAGGATCTCTCGAATCGCTTCGTCTAGTCGTTGAAGCCGGGGATCACTGGGATCGGCGTGCGCCGGGACTTCCGGCCGGTGGGCTTTGCAATGGCCACTGGCTCCGGCCGCGTGCGGTTCTTCTTCGCGGTGTTCATCGCCTCTTCGTGCAGCGCCTCGAGCAGGGCGCTCAGCGGGAAGCGCCACGAGCGGCCGAACTTCACACCGGGCAGGCGGCCGGTGCGCGCCGCCTCTTCAACGGTCTTGGTCTCGCAGTCGAGGTAGCTGGCCACCTCTTCAGAGGACATCATTGGAATCATCGTGCATCACCTTTGCTCGTTTCCATGGGAGTGTCGTGGGGCTCGGCATAGATGTCGTCGAAGGTGACGACATGGCCGCGCGCGGCGGCGAAGGCGATCAGGCGGCGCGCTCGGGTCGGCGGCATGGACTGGCCACGCTCGTAGTGGCCGATGTTTCCCGGCGTGCAGCCTATGCCCTCGGCCAGGCCTTCCTGCGTGACGCCGAGGCGCGCGCGAATGCGGCGGATGGGGTTCATAGTTGCGAGCTGGGGCTACCCGAGCGTCCAGCGATTCCAGGTCCGATTGTCGATGCGAGACCAACGCGAGATTTCGCTCCTATACGGGCCAAGGCCTGACTGCAGATTGACGAAGCCACGTTGAGGCGATTCTCAACATAGTCTGAATTTCCCGGCGGGATCCTCACGATACTTTGAATGCGCCCCCGTCCATTCGCACGAGGCCTGGTGCCGGAGGTGAACAGCCGTTCAGGGCCTATTGCCATCACTAGCCGGGCCGTTGCGGTTGTCCGCTTCGCAGCGGGAGCTGCCGGTCGTGGACTCATCGCGACTGAGCGGTCACAGCCGCATGGTAGTCAACCACCGCGCATAGCTGAAGCTTCTTAGCAGTCGCCAGAACTCACCCCCCGATAGCGTCATTTGGCTGTTTCAGGCCACGAGCGCCAAGGCCTTCGCAGGCCGTCGCATTTGTTCGCCTGAATGCAGCGCCGCGAAGGCGCGACAATATGAAGGCGGCGCCTGATGCGCTGCAAGCTAGGATGCAAAAATTCTAAAGGATGCGCGGGATGGCACAGAGGTTCAACATTGCGGCCCTGAAAGCCATCGCTCATGCCCCGGCATCAGGAGAAGCACAGTGGCTTGTCGGCGCGGAGGACTCTGTCGAGTTCCTGAAGCAGAACGCCAAGAACGAGGAAATCGTGATCTATGCCGGTGGGCCGGCGGCGCTCATCCATGGCGTGCTCGCCCCCCTGCAGCAGGTTACGCCGGCTGATCAACAGGATCTCATGAACCACTTCGTGGGCACCGACGAAACCTGGGTGATCCAGAAGAGCTTCGGTGGTGGAGAAGGTCACCGTGTTTACCTTGAGGCGCCGCTGGCCTCTGGTAAATCGCTAACCGGGGGCGAGAAGCTCATCTATCAGCGCACCTTTCATGGGGTCCATAAGGGCGAGCGTCCGATTGAACTGAGTCAGAAGTTCGTTCACGCGCTGGACCTGCACTTTGTGGAAGAGCGAAATGCCTATTGCCGGTTGGACTCGCGCGGCGACATCAAGGACGTCATCCGTATCATCCGTGTGGACCTTGCTCCCGGCAGCGAAAAGCTCGTCGCGGTCACTATTCTGGCTGAAGATCTCTCCAAGTACATGGCGCTCGCGGACTTGGCTTTGGTCTTATTCTTTGACTTCACCCGCTACAGCCCTGGATTCGGCGGCTGGGGAGATCATGACCGCATCAATCGCAAGGCGCCGGACCTGTTCTATCACGGCGGTGGCATCCAAAACGCCAGCTACGTCCACGGGCGCATGATCGTTCGCTCCGCGATCACGGTGCAAGACTTGGTTGCCGAGTGGGAAGAGGAGTCGAGCCCGACGAGGGAAAAGGAGTACGCCACCTTCAAGATCTTCGATCGTAAGAACAACCGCGAGGTCGAAACGTCGTGTGCACCGGAGTCTCTCTCCAACTACTTCCAGGAGTCGGAGTTGCCATGGGAAATCTCCCCAGCGTTCTTCCGCCCCGATGTCTTGCACAGATTCAAGGCAGACCCGGAGAAGTACAGCCTTGACGATCGGTCTATCACGTGCCGGAACGCGTGGTATCTCAAGAGCTACGACATCAACGAGGCTGGACAGGTACATGCCTACATCGGTGACCTGGCACGCCTTCCGATCGAAGAGCAACGCTACTGGCAGTCCTTCAACGAGTGGCCAAACGGGACCATCTCGAAACGGGCGTATGAGAACGACATCCTTGGCGAGTTCAGTTCAGAGTACGACCCACTCAACCTGCTGAAGTACAAGATCGGGAAGCTGAACGCTGCGCCACCTGACTGGTGGCAAACGCGATCCGCGGCCCACATGGACGCTGCTCGCTACCCAGCTACGGACTCAGTCCTTGAATGGGCCAACGAGATCATGGCCTTTGATCAGATGCTGGTCGAGGGTTTCCAGCCCAGGCCCCTGCGTAAGCTGCTCGAGTCTAAGGGGCAGAAAGCAGACGCAGGTTGGGGTTCCCTGCGCGTAATCTCGGAGCTCGTCGTCGTCTCAGGAAACACCGTCGATGAGGCCAAAGCTCTTATGACTCCGCTCAGTCGGCTCCATGCCCTTCGAAGCATCCTGAAGGCCCACAGTTCCGTTACCGAGAAAGAGAAGGAAGAACGGCAGGCGCGTGCCACACACGGGACCTTGCGGGCGCATTTCAAGAATCTCGCGGCCCAATGCGACCGAAGCTTTGACGAGATCATGCGCACTCTCGGAGCCGGCGACTTGAAACCATAACCAGCCCGGGTCGCCAGGCGATAACTTCGAACCTACTCTTCGGGACCTAGCCAGCGCCGTCGGCTGATCCTTGCCGACGCCGTAGCGGTGCTTCCGCGGCGCTACATCCGATGGCCAGTTCCGATGTTCGCCACCACTCGCTATTGCCATCCGCATGACGAAGACCTGCTAAAGCGCAGCGGATCTCCGCTTCGCAGCGGCTGCCGACGTTCGTGCCTGCGAGTTGGATGTTGGCTCTGGCCCCTATGCGGCCATCCCAATGGCGACGATGCGCCAGTGATGGCGTTCAATGTTGTGCCGAGAGTCGGGTTGGCAAGCCTGCGCAGTTGGGGGTCGGGCTATCCACTGGTGCACTTCCGGGCAGTTACAGTCTGGCCCATTGAACATCGAGGAAGCCCCGTGAGCGAAGAGAAATCACTTCCCTATCAGGTCATCGAGAACATCCGCAAGAACAACTTTCTCCTGGACATCGAGACCGAATCGGCGTCCGTGCGCGCGGGTGCGCTCAACCTGCAGACGCAATTGAACAACGCGCTGAAGCTTCTCTCCTCAGACCTCTACTCCAAAAAGTCGCACTTTGTTTTGGAGGTTGTCCAGAATGCCGACGACAACGCGTACGGGGCCGGCGTCACGCCGGAACTCGGCTTTGATGTCCGCCCTCACCGCATAGTGGTGGTCAACAACGAGCTGGGCTTTTTGCAGGAGAACGTCACGGCGATTTGCAGCGTGGGCGCATCCTCCAAGTCCAAGGACAAGACTGGCTACATCGGCGAGAAGGGCATCGGCTTCAAGTCGGTGTTCACAGTCTCCGACGCACCAGAGATCCACTCCAACGGCTACCACTTCCGCTTTGACCGCACCAACGAGTCTAATCTCCTGGGCTTTGTGGTGCCGAACTGGTGCCCGCCTGCCGCTCACATGCGGTCGGACTGCACGACCATCGTCCTGCCCGCCAAGCCGGGCCATGTCTTTGACCAGACCACGTTGGCCGAGCTTGACGCACGGCTCCTGCTGTTCCTCAACAAGCTGCGGCAACTCACGCTGGAGCGCGAGGGCACCGCCGTCACCTTCGCGAGAAAGGAGGTCGGCCCCGTCTCGCAATTGACGTCCACGACCACCACCGGCGATGGCACAACCACCACGCAGGAGTTGCGGTACTTTCGCGTTTCGCAGACATTGTCGATCGGCAAGGAGGCGCGCGACGAGAAGCGGAAGGGAATCTCGCAATCCACGGTTGTGCTGGCTTTTCCGATCGACGAGGCAGGCGCAGCCAGCCCCGAGCCCCACTCCAATGTCTTTGCATTTCTTCCCATCCGCCCGATGGGCTTCCAGTTTCCCATCCAGGCTGATTTCATCCTCAGTTCCAGCCGCGAAGAACTCCTGACGGACCGGCCCTGGAACCGATTCCTGTGCGAAGGGATCGCCGACACCTTCGCAGCCGCTGTCGAGCAGTTCAAGGAGGTCGGACCGCTGGGCCTTTCCTATTTGCGCTTCGTGCCCGCTGAAGGCGAGGTGTCGGACCCCTTCTTCCAGCCACTTCGCGCCGCCATCGTCCAGCGGCTTCGGTCCACGGCCTGCTTGCCCTCAGCGTCCGGCGACTGGAAGAAGCCAGACGAACTTCGAATCGCGTCCGCGTCATTTCGCGCCCTCTTTCCTTCACCAGTGGCCGCCGCGCTGCTCGGCTTCGACTACATCGACCCGCGCATGCAAGGCGGCTCGCCGCTGCTTAGGGAGCTGGGCGTGAGCGACCTGACCACCGATGATGTCGTGTTCATTTTCAAGTCGCAGGGCGAGTGGCTGAGCGCACAGCCTCTCGAGTGGAAGGCTAGGTTCTATGCCTACCTAGCAGACATTCAGGAAAACCTGATCAAGGCGGGCCTGCTGAAGGTTCCAAGCCTGCCCCTTTCGGACGGCAGCCTCTCGGTGCCAACGAAAAGCCATGCATTCTTTCCGCTGGGCAGGGGGAAAAAATACGGCTTCGAGCATGAGCTGGTCATCATCGATCACTCGCTCTACGAGGCCGCACTCGCACACTCGCCGCAGGTGGTGTCCCTTTTCTCCGGGATGGGGGTTCGATCGGACCAGCCCTACGACCTTGTGCATTCGCACATCCTGCCCCGCCACGCGAGTGCTGCCTGGCAGTCCTCGAAGTTCACGGCACTCGTCGGTCACCTGCGCTACATCAAGGACAAGCTCGCAGACTACCTCGACGGCGCAGCAGCGGCCGGCAAGCCAAAAGCCGATGCGTACAAAGAGCTGCGCGAGGCGATCTGGATCGGTACCAAGGCGGTGGACGACGGGACTTGGCATTTCGATCGAGTCGATGAGCTGTACCTGGCCAAGGAGTATCGCCCGCCCTTCTGCATCGAGTCGCTGTTGACCGAGCCCATCGACGCCGACAGCTACATATCTCCGGAGTACATGAACTCCAAGGCCTCGGATCCGCAGGCCGAGGCGGATTCGTGGCGCGCGTTCTTTGCGCAGCTCGGGGTACGCCAGTCACCGGCGCTGCAGCAGATCGAACTCAACTGGTTCTGCAGCGACGAGCTGCTTGCACTGTTGCACTCCCCTCAGACCTCGGTTCGCCGGGCCACGCTGGAATGCCTCAGTTCGCACTGGGAGCACTACGCGGATCGCGTCACCTACCTGTCGCACCAGGGCCGCAACCGCTACGTGACCCTTGACTCGCAGTTCATCCGCACGCTGCGCGCCAGTGCCGCGCCGCTCAGGGTCCGAGCAGTTGTGGCGCTTTCGGGCACCTACTACCCGACGTCCGAGCTCAAAGCGCTTCTGGGCGATGGCCTGCCCTATGTCGACGCGACGCTCGGCCCAGCCATGCTCGAAGCATGCGGAATCACGCATCGGGTGGACGCCAGTGGGCTCATCAAACGCCTCAAGCAGCTCAAGCAAAGCGACAGTACCACCCTCAAACAGGCTCAGGCCATCTATCGCGCGCTGGACGAGCGCTTCTGGGATTCGGACGGCGGAACGATCCGCGATGCCCTCGAGGCCGATGCGCTCGTACTGGTCAAGGGGGAACACAAGGGGTGGTTCCGCCCTTCGGCGCTCACGTGGCGCGCAAGCCGGCCGTTCCTCGACGCCCTGTTCCCCCCCATCCAGTCGCAGTACCGAGATTTCAGCCGCTTCTTCCAGGACCGGCTCCACGTGCCGCGGGAACTTCCCACCACCAGTTGGGTGGATGCCCTTAAGTACCTCCATCGCATCGTAGACGTTCAAGCCCGACAGGCAGAAGCCCTGGCGATCTATCGAAAGGTCAACGGCGACCTCAAACCACGCTTTGGACGCGAAGTCGAGCTGCCAGACTGGATCAGCATCTTCCAGGATGACGAGGTCTTCATCAACCAGCGCGGCGAACTCGTGGCCAACGATGCGCTGCTCATGGTCAACGACGCGCCGAACTTCGGCGACCTGTTCTTGGATGACGAAGAGCTCTCCTACATGGCCATCCCGACGGTGGACATCCCTCGCTTGAGCAGGCTCTTCGATGCAGCCGACGTGGCACGCCTGAGCGAGTCGATCACTGTCCACCTCATTAACGATGCGTCGGGCGATTGCGACGCGCATCTCACGGCGCGCGTGCGCCGGGCGTACCCCTACATCGCCAGGATCCTGTACGCGACCCATCCTGATGTCTTTGACCGGGCCCTGAAAAACGGAGCAATGCGCTTGATCCGCTCCCTGAGCATCCATGCGCCGCCGGTGGTGCGGTTGCAGGTGACCCTTGGCGACCGCGTGCGCGAGACCACCGCCGAGGCGGTGATCGCGCACGGGCGCTTTGTCTATCGCGCGGGGGCCTCCAGCGTGAAGGACCGGCTGGCCGTCGAACTGGGCAAAGCCCTGGGTGCGCCGCCCGAATCGGCCGACGCCTTCGCCCGGGTACTTTTGGAAGACGAGCCGCAAAGCATCGAGGACTTCCTCAGCGTGCGCGGCATCGGCCCCTTGCCGGCAGACCTGCTCGTGGCCGTCAACGCCGGGGACGACGTGGGCAACGAGTCTGCTGTCGAGGACGGCGACCTGCTGGCCGACAGCGGTTCCGACAGCGAAACCGATACGCCCGTCAATGCCGACGGTCATGACGACCTCACACTGCAGGCGCATACGGATGCACCAGGGGAAGTCCCCCAGAGCAGCGCGACGCATGACCAGGCTGCACCGGCGTCCATCACAGCGCCTGGAGCCTCCAGCAGCCAGCCGCCCGCCACCGGTAGCAGGGAGCGCAGCTCCCTCCCAGCGCCCGCATCGGGACCGGACGGTGTGGCCCAATCAAGCGTCGCTGCGATGGGCGCAGCCCCCCCCGATACAACAGCTTCTGCACCGCAGCACGGCAACCGCTCCACTGGCCGGCCTGCGCTATTCGAAGACTCGGTCGCTGCGCGGGGCCCTGACACCAAGGAGGCCAGACAGGCTGGCGCCAGTGCCTCCGTCCAGCCGCCGCTAACAGCTGGGGCAACACCGCGCGCGGCTCCCTCCGAGACGAACGGCGCCCACCGCAATGGCCACACGGCCTACACGCCTGGCGGAACCACGGTGCCACGCACGCAGGGGAGCTACCCAGGGATGCCCGCAACCGGACCCGCGTCGGCCGCGCCGCGCACCAAAACCGGCCGCCTGTTGAGCTACGTGCAGGCGCCCGCGGCATCCGGAGCGCTCGACCAGACAGAGGATCCCGCCCTCGCCGCAGCGCGCGATGCGACAGGACGCGTTGCCGTGGCGCATTTCCTTAAGACGCAAGCCTCGCGCTGGGCCTCGCTGACCGAGATGCCCCACAACAATCCTGGCTTCGACATCCTCGCCAAGGCGCTGGACGGCCAGGACGAGTACATCGAGGTGAAGGGCCAGTCGGGGGCATGGACGCAGGAAGGTGTCGCCCTCACGCCGCGCGAACTGATCACGGCCCACGAAAAAAGGGATCGGTACTGGTTGTGTGTCGTCGAGCACGCGCACGACGACAGACGTCGACAGATGCACCTTGTGCAGGATCCGTTCGGACTGACCAACCAGTTCAGATTCGATGTGGGCTGGAAAGATGCCTGCGAACGTCTCACCGTGGCGCCCATGCGTCCCGAAAAAGACCTCTACATCGACCTGCCTGAAGATGGCCCGGGTCGCATCATCAGCGTGCGCGAACGTGGCAAGTTCTTCAACCTACATGTCATCCTGCGAGGCGGGCGTCAAGTCAACTGCCTGTTCCATCCCGCCAAGATGATCCTGTCGAAGGAACCGTTGTGGCAAGAGTGATCCCGCAGCTCACCCCGGAACAGTTGGCGGCATTCCCCTCCCGCGCCGAAGCGCGCTTCTACGAGGCATGCCGTGACCAGTTGCCCCGCGACGTCGTCGTCGTGTACAGCGCCAATTGGATCTACCGCGACGCACGCGGAAAGCTCACCGAAGGCGAGGCGGACTTCACGCTGCTCTCGCCTGGGGCCGGCGTGGTCATCGTGGAGGTCAAGGGCGGGGGCGTGCGCTTCGATCCCGCAACGGGCGTCTGGCGCTCGGTTGATCGCCACGGGCAGCCCCATCCGATCAAGGATCCCTTCCGGCAGGCTTCCGGCGAGCGCCACGCGCTGCTAGATCAGATTTCCGGCCACACGGACTGGCGCCAGTGGACAGGCGGGCGCTTCACCATTGGGCATGCCGTCTTCTTTCCTGACATTGGCGACGCCACGCCCCTGCTGGGGCCCGACCGCCAGCGCGAAATGGTGGGCGTCAATTCGGACCTTCGAGAGATGGCGCGCTGGTATGACGGCGTCATGCGCTTTTGGCGTCAGCCGTCCGACATCCCACTTGGCGCCAAGGGCGTGCGCCTCATCGAGGACATCCTGTGCCGACCCATCGAAGTACGCCCGGTGCTCAGGGCTGCCGTGGACGATGCAGAACGCCAGCGCATCCGCCTGACCACCAATCAGGCCAAGACACTGCGTGTGCTGGGCGGGCGCCGGCGGGCTGTGATCTCCGGCGGCGCCGGCACGGGCAAGACCATCATCGCTGTGGAAAAGGCGCGCCAGCTTGCGCAGAGCGGACTGAGCGTGCTGCTGCTTTGCTACAACCGCCCACTGGCCCACTGGCTGGCAGCAGGTCTGGTCAATCAACCCTCGATTACCGCGCTGAGCTACCACCAGTTGTGCGACCTGCGCGTTCGCCAGGCGCTCACCTTCGGACGCGATCTGATGCATGAGGCGGCCGAGGCCTATCCAGGCGCCGGTGACAAGCATCGCTTTGATGTGCAGATGCCCTTTGCACTCGCGCTCGCCGCTGACGTCGTGGCTGAGCGCTTCGATGCCATCGTGGTGGACGAGGCCCAGGACTTCAGCGACGAATACTGGTTCGGGGTGGAGCTGCAACTGCGCGACCAGGCGGCGGGCCACTTCTACATCTTCATCGATGAGAACCAGGCGCTCTACCCGCGCCGCGGTGCGCTGCCTGTGGAAGGCGAGCCCTTCCAGTTGACTGTCAACTGCCGCAACACATCAGCGATCCACGTGGCTGGCTACCGTTTCTACAAGGGAGCGCTCATCGACGAACCGGAGCTGCACGGGCCCGAGGTAATCTGGACCAGCGCGCGAACGCGCGACGCCCAGGCCGACGCGGTCGCCAGACGCGTGCATCAATGGGTGCAAATCGAAGGCATCGACACACAGGACGTGACGGTGCTGATCGCTGCACGCCCGAAGGCGCTGGGCTACGAGCTGCTGCTCGCCCGCAGCGAATCGGCCGGCGCAAAGTTGGCCGTTGAGGACCATGCCGCACGGCGCGCCGTGCTAGTGGACACCGTAGGCCGGTTCAAGGGGCTAGAGTCGCAGGCCGTGGTGCTCTGGGTGGGCGACGAGGTGGTGGATGAAGCCCTGTGGGAGACCGTCTATGTCGGGCTCACGCGCGCCAAGTCACTTCTGGCGGTGGTTGGCTCCGAGCGTGCCTTGGACCAGATCCGGCGAAACACCCCCTGACCCTGCCGCGCTACGCGCACTGCGCGGTGTCGGCGAGCCTCACAATTGCTGAGGCGCCGCTCCAGCGGCCTTGCGGCTTGACCGCTACCGCAACGCTCAGGCCGCGGACACCTCCTCGTCGTCATTTGGCACGTCGCGAACCACGGGCATGGCGCTCCGCCCGATCCTGGCCAGCAGCGAGGTCAGCGGGTCATCGCCGTTGGAGCCGGCGCCTTCGATGCCGAATGCCTCGCGCTCCATGCGAACCAGCTTCTCGAGCATTTCGACGAGCTTCTTGGACGAGTCGACGCGGCCGACGGTGCTGATGATCTTCTGGTAGAGCTCGTTGAGCAGGTCGCGGCGGTGCTTGCCGTTCTCGTCGGGTCCGGATTGGTCGAGCAGTTCGCCGAGTTGCTGGAACAGCGCGAGGTTGTCGGTCTGGGCTTCCAACTCGGTCAGGAGCGAGCGGAAAAGGCGGCCGGCGCGCTGAATGTCGGTGCGTTGGCTGATCCGAACCTCGAACACTCCGACCGCATTGGCGTCGATTACGACGTGTTCCGGTACGCGGGTTGCGCTGCGTACCTCACTGCGTACCGCTTCGTTGCGTACCAAAGCCTCGGCCTTGGCTTGGATCTTGGCGGCGAGGTCGCGCTGCCAGTCTTCCTTCTTGGCACGCTTGCGGATCGCGCCTTCACTCACGCCTTGTTGAGAAGCGATCTGGCGCAGCGACTTGATGCCGGCGCGGTAGTCCGCCTCGATGACCGGCCAGTCGGCGCCCGACTTCTTAGATTCGATCGTGGCGCGGTCCATCAGTGAACCCCTTCCGCATCCAGATGCACATCGGCGCGGTGTGCGGCGCCGGAGAGAAACTGGTTGACGGATTTCTCGGCGACGGCAAGGTGTACCGCCATCGTCGACCAGGACAGCGGGATCACGTTCGCGGCCTCGCAGGCGGCCTCGACTACACCGTCGAGCAATGGTTTCCCGGCCGAAGCCCAAAGCAAAGCCTTGCGGATCTCTGCAGTCGGTCGCATCAGGGCGAGTTGGGCTGCGCACAGCGACGCCACGCCGATCCCGGCGGCGACGTGCTCATGACCGCTGGCCCCGTCACGGGCAATGATCACCGTGATGCTGTGGTCGGCATGGCTGATGACGAGGTCGGCGCGACCATACAGGAGATGGAAGTCGCATTCCAAGGTGTCGATCGCCGGATTGAGCGGCGGGATCCGGTCTTCAAACATCTTTCCGGTCGAAGCCTCTGATCGGAACAGGAGAACGAGAGCGGCCTCGCCGCCGACTTCGACCGCGCGCTTGAGCATTTCAATGGTCATGGGGAATTCCTCGGGGGGGAGGTGAGAAGGCTGGACGCCAGTTGTTGCGATGTGTCGCTCATAGGGGCATGTTCTGTGAAGCGTTAGTGGTGTGCCATCCCGAAGGGGGTGTCGATAGTCACGTGGCGGCCGCCTTCAACAAGGTGGCGCACGCGGGCGGTGTACTGGTCGAAGCGCTCGCGCTTCTCGCTCAGATCGTGCTCGTTCCATTTGCCCAGGCCGAGCTCGACGCCCTTGGCCTCGATGCTCGGGCGATCGGCGTCCCACGGCTTCGTCGGCATGCCAGCACCGGAAGCAATCACCGCGGCCTCGCCGAGCTGGCGCTTCACGATGCCGAGCAGGTAGGCGAAGCCCTTGGGAGGGGTGGCCTTGGCGCAGATTTCGGCCGCGGCCTCGAACGTCTCGACGGGCACGCCCTTGGCGATGAGGGCGATAAGCTCCGGGCTCGAAGGGTTCACGTCGGCGACCTTCTTCGCCTTGATGGCGCGGCAGACCTCCCCTGCCTTCGTTGGGCTTTGCTGATCCCCCACCACCTCTCCGGCCGTAGTTCGGGAAGTGGTGGTGGTTTCTTCTTTACCGGTTCCGGTTCCGGTTCCGGTGTCGGATTCAGGGTGGAGTCCCGCCGTTGTCCCGCGGGACAACGGCGGGACTCCCAAGGGAGTCTTCGCACGTGACAGCGCCTTGCGGTCGGACTCCTTGCGGCGGCGAGTCATCATGTCGATCACAAACTGGGTGATCGTGTCGTGGTACAGCCGACCATCGTCGGCGCACCACCAGCCGCGCCGCAAGGTCCCGCGGTGCTTCTGGAAGGTCTTCAGCGGCATGCCGATGCGAGCAGCGATGAGTGCGTCGTCATCGTCGAGCGTGCCGCACGGCGTCTGTTTCCAGGCGGTCATCCACAGCATTAGGAGCCAAGGGCGGAGCTCAGGCGGCGCGAGCGCCCACGTGGCCGACTGCTCGATCTTTTCGTGGTCCAACTCAAAGCGCCAACCCTTCGCGCGCACGTCGGCGGGGTACGGGATTGGCTTGCTCAAGCGGCACCGCCTTGGTCTTGGATCTGGTGCTTGGCCCATTCGCCCGCGATCCACTCGACGCCCTTCGGAGTGAACTTGCATTCGTTGTAGACATGTTCGTTGCGCGCGGCCTTGTCGGTCTGCACTGCGAAGCGGCCGGCGTTCAGGTGCGGCGCGTACGCGGTCAGCTTGCCGGCGAGGCGGTACATGATGTCGCGGCCAACCATCCACGCGATGAATTGGCGCTCGTTCGCGCGCAGCAGCTTCGCCGTCTCGCGCACGCCCTTGTTCCCAGTGCAGTTCACATACTGCTCAACGAACTCGACGGCCGGCTTCTGATGCTCGATCAGGATGGCGCGATCGACCGCGAGCTTCTCGGCGTCGATCGCGCGCTGCTCGGAGTCGAGCGCCAAGCGCAGCATCTCCATGCGCGACAGCACGACCGGTCGGATCGCCGCCGCTTCCAGTTCCTGCCAGCGGTCGACCAGGCGGGCGGTGAACTCGGGCGAGAGCTGCGCGACCACCACATAGCTGTCGCGCTTGTTCACGCGATAGACGGTGGTCGGCTTGCCGCCTCCCGGCGTCGATTCCTCCATTGGAGTAAACGCCACGAGGCCGCGCTCAGCAAGGCGCTCGATGGTTCGCTTCACGTTGTCGTGGCGCGACTCAATGAGATCCGCGATCTCGCGGCTCGTCATCGTGACCAACGCCTGCATCGGCGCGACAATCGAGCCGTTTTCAGTGTTTTCATCTGCGACTCGCTCGGCTGCCACCGGGCGTTCGCTCTTCTGGGGGGCCGACATTTAAGCCACCCCGAGCGCACGCTTGATGTCCGCGACCGGCCAGGCGAGACGGCCATGCACACGGATCGGGCGAATCGGCCCGTTCTCCAAGCAAGCCCAGCCGCGCATCGTCTGCGGGCGGCGGTCCAGGTAATAGCCGGCCTGCTCGGTCGGCACCGTGGGGCGGGTCACGGTCTCCAGCGGCGGGTACTGCTGGGGCTCAGATGCAGCGCGGCGAGTGGTCGCGCTGTGAAGGTTTGCGGTCTGCATGGCGGCTCCAAACACCAGCGAATGCCGATGTATGGAACCCCATTCTTTGCATATCCGCGCAGCGGAGAAACCTCGAAGAAAATCCGAAGTTCTTCCGGAGAACCCTCGGAGATCAGCCCTGAATCTTGTGCTGGCTCGCTGGCAAATTGCTCATGCCGTTAATCGCCAGCGTCAGCGGATTGACAGCTTTGGCAGGGCTTTCCAGCTTGCCTTTCGCCCTCGCCCAATCCAAGGCAACAGCTTCATTCCAGTCCCTCGCACCAGCTCTCGCCTCCGCAAGCCCGTTTGTGCTGGCGCCCTGAATATCTCGCCGAATGGACGGCCATTCGTGTTCGTGCGCCTTTATCAGCGCGGCCTTGGTCATGCTGAATTTTGGCGCGCTGGCGGTCTGGCGTGTTTCACGTTCTGGCGCACCGTCGGCACCTTCAATGGCCGTAGTCGCAAGTCTGGATGACATGGCAACGAACGCCGCGGGCGCGCGGGTAGGTGTCTCGGCGTGGCCGCAAGTACGGGGGGAGAAGTCGAACTTCGATGGCATCTGAACGGCCTGCAGCCAACGGACGATCTCCGTGCGATCAACATGCTCCCAGCAAATCCGACGCAGATCGCGTGATTGCTGATCGCCCACTACTTGTAGGAACGTCCTTTGGGATCCGTCAAAGTTCGGCGTCCCTTGCAATAGCTGCTCCTTCGGCCATTCCGGGTTTTCTGGCCCATCGCGATGGATCAACCATCCGAGGTAGGCGCTCGAAAGACGCACCAAGATAGGAACCGCGGGCGCTGGCAGATCCTCGCGATCAGGATTTCGCCTATTCGACAGTGGCTGCCGCCCGACAATAAGGCATGCAACTTCATCCAGCCGAAAGTTGGTTGCCTCATTCCATGGGGAAAGTTCATCCATTGGCGCTCCTTCATCGCGCCCTTCATTGGGGGGTGCCCCAGCAGGCGGGTGAAGGTGACCCGCTCTTCGACCCGTCGGCCTAGCTGGGGCGAAACGGTCAGGCGGTCGCCGCCACCCTACGACGAGGGCGGCGCGCAATAGCCTTGGGCTTGGACAACTTCACCACCGGCGCCATCCCAGCGGCGGCGGCCATGTCCATCAGGGTGTCGAGCGAGAACAGGTTGATCTTCCCGCGCACCAGGTCGGAGATGCGCGGCTGGGTTACCCCGAACAGTTCGGCCGCCTGGATCTGCGTCATGCCCTGCTCGCGGATAACCTCGGCCAGGCTCATCATGAGATCCGCGCGCGTGCGCATGCTGGCCGCCTCTTGAGGCGTGTCCCCGATGGCATCCCACACGCTGGCGAATCGCTGCTTTTCGGTCATGGCGCAAGCTCCTTCATCAAGTTCTTCAGGCGCTTCCTGGTCAATTCAACATCGCGCTTCGCGGTCTGCTGGGTCTTCTTCTGGAAGCAATGGAGCACGTACACCGCATCCGCCAACCGGGCCACGTACATCACGCGAAACGTGCCCGCCTGGTCCCAGATCCGCAACTCCACCACGCCTGCGCCGATGCTGGGCACAGCCTTGGTATCGTCCGGCGCCAGCCCGTTCTGCACCATGTGCAACTGGTAGCCTGCCTCTCCCCTGACAGTCTCCGGGAAGCTGCGCAGATCGCTCAGAGCGGTACCCCGAAACTCGATTGGCTTCATGTCGAACTATACAAGAATTTGTATTTTATCGCCTGCGCGTGCTCAGGCGACAGCGCGAAGCTTTCCCAGTTTGGAGTCCGGCACGAACGGCACGCCGCCCTTGTCGAGCACGAAGATCTCCAGCCGCTCGAGGTAGGGGCGCAACTGGTCCATGGTGCGCGGCTTGTATCGCTCGGACATGCTTCCAGGCCGGTGGCCCATTACCTGGGCGATGGCACCGGCCGGGCATCCCGCCTGCTCCCCCATCAGGGCGAAAGTGCGGCGCAGCCCGTGGAGGGTCACATGGCCGATGCCGCCATGCTCCAGCACGCTCGCGTGCGCCGCCCGAGGGTCGGCGATGCGGCCCGACTTGGCACCAGGAGAAGCGAACACGAATCCATTGCCCTCGATCCGCGGCAGGTCACGCATGATGGAGGACAGGTAGGGCGTGAGCGGCAGGGTCCGAGTGTCCCCAACCTTGTCGGCGATAGTGAGCTTCTTCCATCGAAAATCCACATCACTCCACTTGAGCGCGGCCAGTTCCTCGCGACGCGCGCCAGTCAGGAGAAGGCCCTGAAGGTAAACGGCCGCGGTGCGATTGCGCAGTGTGCCGATACCCTCAAACCAGGCGGCAAGCTGGCCCTCTTCCAGCGCGTCGGTGCGCCGATTCCCCGAGGCCGACGGCAAATGATCCTGCACCCTCGGGTCACGAGCCGCCAGAGGATCGACAAAGCCCTCGAAGGCATCTTCGGTGCTGCACCAGCGCAGGAACCCGGAAACGATCTGCACGGCGCGCGCGGCCTGGGCCGCACCGCGCACTGCCTCCTTGCTGTGCCAACCCCGAAGCGCCCGGGGCGTGATGTCTTTCAGCCGCGTGTCCAGCAACGGCGCGATCGGGCCTGGCAGCGTTAGACCCTTGCCCCGCTTCTTGGCCTCGCCGCCGCGGGAAGCCATCTTTTGCATATCGGCCAGGTACCGGGGCTTCCAAGCAGCCTTCTTCTTCGGCTTGCCTCGAGTGACGTACTCGGTCCAGGCCTCGCCGAACGTCACCACCTCAGCCTTGGCAGTGGCCGCGCGGGCGGTGCGCTCGTGCTCTTCCTGACGTTCCAGTTCCCTCGGATCTTGTCCGGCATCGATCAGCACCCGCAAGCGGTTGGCCTCCACCCTGGCGCGCTCGATGGTCCAGGCCCGCACGTCGCCAATAGTGCGGCGGATGGTCTGGCGTCGCAGCTTCGCCTCGAACACGAATGACTTGGCGCCGGCAGTGACCCGCACCCGTAGCCCGGGGGCCTTTGCGTCACGCAGGAAGACCTGCTGCTTGTCCGTCGGACACACCAGCCGCTCAATGGCGCCGGCCGTCAGGTCTATGGCCTTGTCCAGTTCTACAGGTGCATCCCGCCTTGCTCGCGCCATCTTGGCTCCTATCCATGTAGCCACCATGTAGCCACTTTTGCCGGATTTGGGGGAATTCCGATCAACGCAGATTTTCGTCAAACCCCGGATTTCCCTCTGATGGAGGTGGAGTTTACCAATGAAGATCAACGCAGGCGAATGCTTTCACTCGCTCATTCGTAATGAGAAGGTCGGGTGTTCGATTCATCTCTCCGGCACCAAAAAAGTAAAAGCCCGCTATCCAAAAGGTAGCGGGCTTTTTTATTTTTCTCTTAGGTGTAGCCACCGGACATCGAAGGCCTGGCACAACGCCAGGCCCTCGTGCTTTACGGACCAGAACAAGGGACTGCACGTCGGGTGCGGTGCTGGCGATGCCTAGGGTAGCCCTGAGCAAACTTGGCAACAATCGGCCAAGCTGCGATGATCCCGCAATGCGACAAGCGCCACGTTTGCACTGCGCCACAGAAAAGCACCGCGGCTGGTCGAAACGCTTTAGCGCTGGCCGAAGTGTTTTTCGCGATGGCAGTTGGGGCAAAGAGCCCAGGCGTTGCCCACCGTGTCATCACCACCTTGCGCCAACGGCGTTATGTGATGCACCTCTAGGAATGGATCGCCAGTGGCCTTGCTGACAAACGGCGCCGGCTTCTTGCATCCTTCGCAGTGTCCCTCTGCTCGAAAGAGGACTTCGGCGACTACGTCGGGATTTCTCACAAACGCCGTTGAAACGGTCCGAATGATCTTGGGCTTCTTTGGCGCATTGGCCAAGCGTGCGAGACGCTCCTGCCTTGGCCGCGTCGAGGCTTGAGCCACACGGTCCTGCAACTCTCGCCGCACATAGACCGCATCGGCAATCAAATCGTCAGAGCCCGTGAGTGCAAGCTCAAACCACTTCGCACCGTCCGGCTCTTCATGCATCTGCTGATTCGAGAAAGCCCCGGCATAAACAAATGGATCGCCCTCCGCTTGCCGTACGAAAGCGAGTACTGGCAAGCCCGGCACGTTCAAGACCGCCGCGTTGGGCTTGAAGTGCTTCCCAAATTGCACGACGCCATTCCGAGTGATGCTCTTCAGGTAGTACTTCAGCCGTTGGCCTTCTTCCAGCCACGCGTTGTTGTACTTGCCGCCGCTCATGGTCGCCTTGATGACGACTGCCGTTGGTTGACCACCTGATTCAATGACCAGCATCCCCTCAGTGCGGGTGTCGTAGATCCCCGCAAAGATCAGGATGTCATGCGAACTGTACGTCTCGCCGATGACGAAATCCGATGCTCGAAACCGATCACCAACCCAATCGGCGAATCGCCTTTCAAAGGGGTCAACGATGTCTTCAAACGTTTGGAGCCCAAGCGCGCGCATCTCTTCAGAAAGGCCGTCCTGCGTACTCCCGTTAAATCGCTTCAGGTATACGAACAAATCCCCTACCCGTCTGAAGCGGCTCACCCATATGCCGGCGCTGCGGATCTTGAACTTGATCGAATCAGGCAGAGCGCTCGCGAGCGCGGGCTTCTGGACGGCTTCTAAAACGTACTCGCGCGCCGCGTGGATGGGACTCATTGTGCTCATTGCTTGGAATGGACACATTGTGGTGTAACTTGTTAACGATTTGCAGTGAGATTGGCAATCGTTAACTATCTCGACGCACCTTCCGCTTTGGGCGGAAGTTCTCCAGTCAGTTACTGCAAACTTCCAGAACCACCCACGCTCGGAACCCGCATGGCCCCCTCGCCCTCCACCACCCACCCCCACTACGACCGCCTCATCACCGCAGCCCGCGCCCTCCCACCCCTGCGCGTCGCAGTCGTCCACCCAGCCAACGCCGTCTCCCTCGAAGCAGCCCTCGCATCGGCCGCACTCGGCCTCATCGCCCCCACGCTCATCGGCCCGCGCGCAAAGATCGAAGCCGCAGCACGCGAGGCCAATGCAGACCTTTCCAACATCCCCATCGTCGACGCTCCCCACAGCCACGCCGCAGCCGATGCGGCCGTGGCCATGGCCTTGCGCGGCGAGGTCGATGCGTTGATGAAGGGCAGCCTGCACACCGATGAGTTGATGGGCGCGGTGGTGCGGCGCGAGGGTGGGCTGCGCACGTCGCGGCGCATCAGTCACTGCTTTGTGATGGACGTTCCGGGGCACCCGCAGCCGCTCATCATTTCTGACGCGGCCATCAACATTGCGCCCACGCTCGACGAAAAGGTCGACATCGTGCAGAACGCGATCGACCTTGCGCATGCGCTGCAGATGCCTGCGGTGCGGGTGGCGATTCTCTCGGCCACGGAAACGGTCAACACCAAGGTGCCCTCCACGCTCGACGCGGCCGTGCTGTGCAAGATGGCCGACCGCGGGCAGATTACCGGCGCAGAGGTCGACGGGCCGTTGGCCATGGACAACGCCATTGACCCAGAGGCGGCGCGCATCAAGGGCATCGTGTCGCCGGTGGCGGGCCGCGCCAATGTGCTGATCGTGCCCAGCCTGGACGCGGGCAACATGTTGGCAAAGAGCCTCACCTTTCTGGGCGGGGCGTATGCGGCGGGCATTGTGCTGGGCACGCGGGTGCCGGTCATCCTGACGAGCCGGGCCGACTCGGAGCCGGCGCGCCTGGCCTCTTGCGCGGTGGCGTCGATGCTGGCCAAGGCGGGGCGCGAGCGACTCATCAAGGCGGTGGGCTGACGCCTGTTTTTCAAGCCCTGCGGCAACCCGCATTTGTATGCCGGCGCACCGCAAATTCCCAATAGGTAGTTCTCCCTCGTTTCAGGCTGCCTCGCACCACACAAACTGCTGCCAAAGGCGCATCATCGCCTTGGGCGAACCCGCGTAGCAGACTGTGTGCGAGGCAGAGCATGACAAGGTTCAAGAAGGTCTTCTGGATCGGCACTGGGCTCGCCGTGCTGGGTGCGCTCGGTGGCTTTCTGGTGGTAGACGAACTGAAGACTTCGCGGCTGCAATCGGCCATGTGGCGCGACTTTTCTGCCGGCGCCACCTTCAGCGTCGATTCGGGCCCGAGCAACGCGATTCGCTTTCCGCAAACGGGGCCTTATGACGAGCGAATGGGCTATCACGATCTGCCCCGCTTCATCGAGCGGCTTGGGCCGCTCGGCTTCACCATCACCCGGCAGGCGCGCATGTCGCCGCGGCTCATCGAGCTGCAGGAGCACGGGCTGTTTACGCCCTACCGCGAAAAGAACCAGGCTGGCCTTACGGTGCGCGACTGCCGCAACACGGCGCTGCTGCACACGCGGGTGCCGCAGCGCGCGTACGAGCGCTTTGAAGAGGTGCCGCCGCTGCTGGTGAGCAGCCTGCTGTTCGTCGAAGACCGCCACCTGCTCGACGCGGAGCCGCCGCAGCGCAACCCGGCACTCGACCCCGAACGCTTTGCCAAAGCCGCGCTGGAGCACGGGCTGCGGGTGTTCAGCCCAAGCCAGTCGGCCACGGGCGGCAGCACGCTGGCCACGCAAATCGAAAAGTACCGCCATTCGCCGCACGGCCGCACGGGCTCGGTGCGCGAAAAGCTGCGGCAAATGGCGTCTGCATCTGTGCGGGCCTATCAAGACAGCGACGACACGCTGGCGCGGCGCCGGCAGATCGTGGTCGACTACCTCGACACGGTGCCGCTGGCCGCGCGCCCGGGCATGGGCGAGGTGCACGGCATGGGCGACGGGCTCTGGGCCTGGTACGGGCGCGACTTTCGGGAGGTAAACCGCCTGCTGGCCGACCAGGCGGAGGGCGCCGCCCCCACGCCCGATGCGCTGCGGCGCCAGGCGCAGGCCTTCAAGCAGGCGCTGTCGCTGATGATTGCGCAGCGCCGCCCGTCGCAGCACCTGCTGGGCGACGGCGCAAGCCTGGGTCGGCTCACCAACAGCTACCTGCGGCTGATGGCCGAGGCGGGCGTTATTTCGCCCACGCTGCGCGATGCGGCGTTGCCCCTGCCCTTGCACCTGCGGCCCGAGCTGCCCCCGACCGCGCGGCCAGACTTCGTTCAGCGCAAGGCCACGAGCGCGCTGCGCACCCACATTTCCACCCTGCTCGACGTGCCGCGCGCCTACGACCTGGAGCGGCTCGACCTGGAGGCCGAAACCAGCCTGGACGGCGAAGCGCAAACGCTGGCTGCGCGGGTGCTGGCCGGCCTGCGCATGCCGGCCGCAGTCAAGGCGGCGGGGTTGTACGGCCCGCACCTGCTGGATGCGGGTGCCGACCCGAGCCCGCTGGTCTACAGCTTCACGCTGTTCGAGCGCGGCCCGCAGGGCAGCCTGCTGCGGGTTCAGGCAGACAGCATCGACCAGCCTTTCGACGTGAACCAGGGCGCGCGGCTTGACCTGGGCTCCACCGCCAAGCTGCGCACGCTGGTGAGCTACCTCGAGCTGGTGGCCGAGCTGCACGCCAGCTGGGCCGGCTTGGGCACCGCGCAGCTCACGGCACTGGCGCCCAGCCCGCGCGACCCGCTGGGCGTGTGGGCGCGGCAGTACCTGTTGCGCGCCAAGGACAAGCGCCTGGCGCCCATGCTCGAAGCGGCCATGGAGCGAAAGTATTCGGCCAACCCGGGCGAAGCTTTCTTTACCGGCGGCGGCCTGCACCAGTTCGAAAATTTCGAGCGCTCGCGCAACAACGAGTTCATCACCGTGCGCGAAGGCTTCAAGCATTCGATCAACCTGGTGTTCATTCGCCTGATGCGCGACGTGGTGCGCCACCGCATGTTCGGCGGCGAGTCAGACGCGGAGCAACTGCTCAAAGACCCGGCCGACCCGCGGCGGCGCGAACTGCTCGTGCGCTTTGCGGACCGCGAAGGCTCGGCCTTTTTGATGCGCTTCTATCGCAAGTACCAGCGCCTGCCGGCCGCCGATGCCCAGGCCTTGCTGCTGCGCGGCGTAAGGCCTTCGGCGCCGCGCCTGGCCAGCGTGCTGTTCACCGTGGAGCCTGAGGCCGACGAGGCTCGGCTCGAAGAACTGCTCACGCAGAAGCTGGGCCGCGGATACGACGGCTCGCCGCGCGAATTGCGGGCGCTGCGCACCACCTACGCCAACCTGTCGCTGGCAGACCGCGGCTACGTGGCGCGCGTGCATCCGCTGGAGCTGTGGCTGGTGGGCTATTTGCAAAAGCACCCCGGCGCCACGCTGACCGATGTGTTGAACGCGAGCACCAGCGAACGGCAAGAGGTCTACGCCTGGCTCTTCAAGACGCGCCACAAGAGCGCGCAAGACACGCGCCTGCGCGAGCTGATCGAGATCGACGCGTTCGCGCAGATCCACCGCTCATGGCAACGCCTGGGCTATCCGTTCGAATCGCTCACGCCTTCATACGCAAGCGCGATTGGCGCATCGGGCGACCGGCCCGCTGCGCTGGCGGAGCTGATGGGCATCATCGCCGGCGACGGCATGCGCCAGCCGGTGCAGCGCGTGGGCTCATTGCACTTTGCGCGCGACACGCCTTATGAAACACGGCTGGAGCCGCGCAACGCCAGTGCCGAGCAGGTGCTGCCCGCCGAGGTGGCCGCCACCGTGCGCCAAGCGCTGGTCCAGGTGGTGCAAGACGGCACGGCCCGCCGCCTGAAGGGCGTGCTGGTGGATGCGAACGGCCGCGCGCTCGAAGTGGGCGGCAAGACCGGCACAGGCGACCATCGCTACGGCCACACCGGCGGCGGGCGCAAATCTGGGGGGCGCAAGATCAGCCGCTCGGCGACCTTCGCGTTCACCATTGGCGACCGCTACTTCGGCACCATCATGGCCTACGTGCACGAGCCCCATGCCGCGCGCTACAAGTTCACCAGCGCGCTGCCAACGCAGCTGCTCAAGTCGCTGGGGCCGCAATTGCTGCCGGTGCTGGAGCGCAGCGGCTGCGGTGGCGGCGGCGACTGACGCGCACCCCGCAGGTATAAAAAAAACCGATGCCTGCAACAAGTTATCGATAGCTAAGCTGGAACGTCGAAGCCTCTGAAAGCGCACATGGGCGCACACCCGTGCAGCGAACGAGGTCCTTTTTCTTCATCGATCGACCAGCAGTTGCCACACACGATGACATCTCTCCTCTCCGATGAACGGCCGGCCGACGGCTTGCCTGACCCAACCCTTCTTCCATCACCCGCAGGCCAATTGACACGGCGCGCCTTCATTGCAGAGGGCGGGGCGACCGGCATTGCCGGCGTGCTGGCTTCCGCGCCCATGGCTGCGTCAGCAGCAGCCGCTGCACCGGCAGGGGCCAATGCGGTGCAGCCGCCCTCTTCTTCCGTGCCGCTGGCGCTGCGCGTCAATGGCAAGAGCCATGCGCTGCAGGTCGACCCGCGCACAACGCTGCTCGACTTGCTGCGCGAGCAGATGGCGCTGCCGGGTACGAAGAAAGGCTGCGACCACGGCCAATGCGGCGCGTGCACGGTGCTCATCAACGGGCGGCGCATCAACTCTTGCCTGGCGCTGGCGCTGTCTTACGACGGAGCGGAGGTCACGACCATCGAAGGGCTGGCGCGCGGTGACGAGCTGCATCCGATGCAGGCCGCGCTCATCAAGCACGACGGCTTTCAGTGCGGCTATTGCACCTCGGGGCAAATCTGCTCGGCTGTCGGCATGCTGCGCGAAGCCGAGCAAGGTGCGCCAAGCCATGTCACGGCCGACGTGCGGCGCACCGGGCCCGTGGCGCCGCTCAGCGATGCGGAAATTCGCGAGCGCATGTCGGGCAACATCTGCCGCTGCGGCGCCTACCCCGGCATCGTGGCCGCGGTGCGCGAAGTGAGCTTGATGCCCCGAAGGAGCCGCGCATGAAGCCCTTTGCATTCACCCGCGCCACCGATGTGAACACGGCCGTGCAGGCGGCCAGCCAGCCGGGCGCGAGGTTCCTGGCCGGCGGCACCAACCTTGTCGACCTGATGAAGGAAGGCGTGGAAGCGCCGGACCAACTCGTGGACATCAACCGCCTGCCGCTCGCGGCCATAGAGGCGCAGCCCGCGGGCGGCCTGCGGCTGGGCGCATTGGCGCGCAACAGCGAGACGGCCAGCCACCCCCAGCTGCGCACGCGCTATCCGCTGGTGGCGCAAGCCATTCTTGCGGGCGCCTCGGGCCAGTTGCGCAATGCCGCCACCAACGGCGGCAACCTGCGCCAGCGCACGCGCTGCCCTTACTTCTACGACGTGACCCAGCCCTGCAACAAGCGCGAGCCGGGCACGGGCTGCAGTGCGCTGCAGGGCTTCAACCGCAACCACGCGGTGCTGGGCGCCAGCCCCAAGTGCATTGCCTGCTACCCCGGCGACATGGCGCAGGCGCTGCACGCGCTCGATGCGGTGGTGCAGCTGCAGGGGCCATCGGGTCGCAGGGCCATTCCGATTGCGCAGTTTCATCGCCTGCCGGGCGACACGCCCGAGCTCGACGCCAACCTTGCGCCGGGCGAGCTCATCACCGCCATCGACCTGCCGGCCGAGAGCGCCCGCTTCGCGCAGCGCTCGCATTACCTGAAGGTGCGCGACCGGGCCAGCTATGCCTTTGCGCTGGTGTCGGTGGCGGCCGCGCTCGACATGGAGGGCAACCGCATCCGCCAGGCCCGCATCTGCCTTGGCGGCGTGGCCCACATGCCGTGGCGCGCACGCGAGGCCGAGGCCCTGCTGCAAGGCGCCGAGCCCGGCATGCCGCTGTTCCGCCAGGCGGCGGAAGCCGCATTGGCCGGTGCCACCGGCTTCGAGCACAACCGCTTCAAGATCGAACTGGCCAAGCGCGCCGTGGTGCGCGCGCTGGAAACCACGAGCAGGAGCACCGCATGAACAGACAAGCCCTCCCCCTCGTCGGGCAGCCGGTCGACCGCGTGGACGGCCGCCTGAAGGTGACCGGCCAGGCACGCTATGCGGCCGAGTTTTCTTATCCGGGGCTGGTGCACGGCGTTTCGCTGGGCAGCACCGTTGCGGCCGGGCGCGTGCGCGACATCGACACCACAGCGGCAGAAAAAGCGCCCGGCGTGCTGCTGGTGCTCACACACAAGAACGTGCCCAAGATGCCGCCGCCCCCGCCCGAAACGCCGCAGAACCGCTTCACGCGCGCCACGCCGCTGCTGCAAGACACCGTCATTCATCACCACGGCCAACTCATCGGCTTTGTGGTGGCCGAGACCATCGAGCAGGCGCGCCATGCGGCCACGCTGGTGCAGGTGAGCTACGACGCGGCCGAGCCGCGCATCGGCTTCGATGCCAACCTGCGCAACGCCTACGCGCCGGCCGCCATCAACGCCGGCTACAAGACCGACACGCGACGCGGCGACGTCGACCAGGGCCTCAAGACCGCGGCGGGCACCGTCGACGCGGTGTACAACACGCCCATCGAGCACCACCACCCGATGGAGATGCACTCCACCGTGGCCGTGTGGGAGGGCGACAGCAAGGTGACGGTGCACCACTCGCTGCAGATGGTGAGCGATGCCGCTCCCGCAATTGCATCGACCTTCGAGATTCCACGCGAGAACGTGCGCGTGGTGTGCCCGTTCGTGGGCGGCGGCTTCGGCAGCAAGATTCTCACGCGCGACAACGCCATGCTCACCGTGCTGGCCGCGCGCATGGTCAAGCGGCCCGTCAAGCACATGCTCACGCGGCAGCAGATGTTCATGGTGATCGGCCTGCGCCAGCACAACCGCCAGCACATGCGGCTGGGCGCGGACGCGGGCGGCCGGCTCACGGGGCTGGGCCACGACACCGTCACCCACACCTCGATGCACGAAGAGTTCGTGGAGCAGACCGGCGTCATCTCGCGAATGATGTACAACGTGCCGAACTCGCAGGTCACCCACCGGGCCTTTCGCCTCAACGTGCAAACGCCCAAGTGGACGCGCGCACCAGGCGAGGCACCGGGCAGCTTTGCGCTCGAGTCGGCCATGGACGAGCTTGCCGAGCAACTGAAGATCGACCCCGTGGAGCTGCGTGTGCGCAACGACGTGATGACCGACCTCGACACGGGCAAGCCCTTCGGCAGCCGCTCGCTCATCGAATGCATGCGCATCGGCGCCGAAAAATTCGGCTGGAGCAACCGAAGCCCGACACCGCGCAGCCGCAGGCAGGGCCATTGGCTGGTGGGCTACGGCATGAGCGCCGCATCGCGCGGCGCACCGCATCGCGGCGCCTCGGCCAACCTGCTGCTCACGCGCAGCGGCCTCGACGTGCGCGCGGTGGTGGAAATGTGCGCGACCGATCTCGGCACCGGCAGCTACACCGTCATTGCGCAAACCGCCGCCGAAACGCTGGGGCTGCCGCTCGACAAGGTCGAGGTGCGTCTCGGCGATTCGGCGCTTCCGCCCACGCCGGGTTCGGGCGGCTCCTGGGGCGCCAACACTTTTTGCACCGCCGCGCTTGCGGTCTGCGAAGTGGCCAAGCAGCAGTTGCGCGAGAAGGTGAGCCTGCGCTTCGTGCGCGAGCCCAGCGTGGCGGAGCTGCTGCAGGCGGCCCAGCTGAACGAATGGCGCGCCAGCAACACGGCCGCGCCGGGCGCGGACATTGCCACCTGGTCGCACTACGCCTTCGGCGCCAACTTTGCCGAAGTGTGGGTCGACGAAGACCTGGGCCTCGTCCGCGTGCCGCGCTACCTGGCGGTGATTGCGGCCGGGCGCATTCTCAACCCCAAGACCGCGGCGTCGCAGATCATCGGCGGCGTGGTCTGGGGCATCGGCAACGCGCTGATGGAAGAGTCGGTGCTCGACGAGCGCCGCGGCCACTTCGTCACTCGCACCCTGGCCGACTACCACGTGCCCGTGAACGCGGACATCGGCGACGTGCAGGTGCTCTTCGCGCCTGAAACCGACACGCGGGTCAACCGCATGGGCGTCAAGGGCGTGGGCGAAATCGGCATTACCAGCGTGGCCGCCGCCATTGCCAACGCGGTGTACAACGCCACCGGGCGGCGCGTGCGCGACCTGCCCATCACGCCCGACAAACTGCTGACGCCCATCCAGGCATGACGAAGTAGCCAGGAAGAAGCAAACTCGGAGGCCTTGCAAAGAAAAAGGGGCCTCCGATGCAAATCCGCGAACTCGCCACCGGCCTGCAGTTTCCCGAAGGGCCCATCGCCATGGACGACGGCTCGGTGCTGCTGGTCGAAATTGCGCGCGGCACGCTCACGCGCGTGCGGCACGACGGGCTGGTGCAGGTGGTGGCCGATCTGGGCGGCGGGCCGAACGGCGCGGCCATGGGGCCGGACGGCGCGGTGTACGTGTGCAACAACGGCGGCTTTCGCTGGCACACCGAGGCCGACGGTTGCCACCGCCCCGTGGGCCAGGCCGAAGACTATTCGGGCGGCCGCATCGAGCGCGTGAACCTTGCCACCGGGCAGGCCGAGCGGCTGTACGACACGGTCGACGGCTTTGCACTGCGTGGGCCGAACGACATCGTGTTCGACGCGCAAGGCGGCTTCTACTTCACCGACCTGGGCAAGACGCGCGAGCGCGACATGGACCGGGGTGGCGTGTTCCATGGCCACAGCGACGGCAGTGCCGTGCATGCCGTCGTGCGGCCGGCCATGACACCCAACGGCATCGCGCTGTCGCCGGACGGGCGCACGCTTTATTACGCGGAGACCGAAGGCGCGCGGCTCTGGGCCTTCGACATCACGGCACCCGGCAGGCTGCGCAAGGACGGCTGGCCCTCGCCGCACGGCGGGCGCATGCTCTGCGCATCGCCCGGCGGGCATTACCAGCGCTTCGATTCGATGGCGGCCGACGCGCTGGGCAACCTTTGCGTGGCCACGCTGCTGCACGGCGGCATCACCATCGTCGCGCCCGACGGCAGCACCTGCGAGCACGTGCCGCTGCCTGACCGCTACACCACCAACATCTGCTTTGGCGGGCGCGACATGCGCACGGCCTACGTCACCCTGTCGGGCAGCGGACGGCTGATTGCCATCGACGACTGGCCGACGCCTGGGCTCAGGCTCAACTACCAGGCCTGAGGGTTCGCGCGGTGTGCCGCGCAATCACGGCCTCTTCGTCGGTCTTGAACACCCAGGCGCTGACGGGGCTCTCGGGCGTGGTCCGCCGCGTGGCGCCTTCAGCGTTGGCAGCCGCATCCACGTTCACGCCCAGCCAGTCGCATTCTTCGAGAATGCGCTCGCGCAGCGCGGCGGCGTTTTCGCCGATGCCGCCGGTGAACACGATGGCATCGACACCGCGCAGTGCCGCGGCAAGGCTGCCCATGTGCTGCAGCACCTGCTCCGCAAAGTGCGCGATGGCATCCGCGGCTGCCGGCACCGTTGAAGCCTCGAGCTCGCGCATGTCGCTGGACACGCCCGAAAGCCCCAGCAGGCCCGATTCGCGGAACAGCAGCTTCTCGACCTCATCAGCCGACATGCCGTGCGAGCGCATCAGGTACAGCACCACGGCCGCATCGAGCCGGCCGCAGCGCGTGCCCATGGTGAGGCCGTCGAGCGGAGAAAAGCTCATCGTCGTCGCGACCGATCGGCCCTGCGCCATGGCGCACATCGAAGCCCCGTTGCCCAAGTGCGCGACGATCACGCGCTGTTGCGCGAGCTGCGGCGCATGTTCGGCGAACTGCGCCACGATCGATTCATAAGACAGCCCGTGAAAGCCGTAGCGGCGCACACCCGCATCGTGCAGCGCGCGCGGCAGCGCGAAGCGGCGGTTCACGTCGGGCTGCGTGGCGTGAAAGGCGGTGTCGAAGCACAGCACCTGCGGCACGCCGCTGAAGGCCTGCATGGCGGCGCGCACGCCCGCAAGGTTGTGCGGCTGGTGCAGCGGTGCCAGCGGCTCCAGCGCGGCCAACTCGGCAAGCACCGACTCATCGGCGCGCACCGGCTCCATGAAGCTGTCGCCGCCGTGCACGATGCGATGGCCCACCGCGGCAATGCGGGTGGCGTCGTGCTGGCGGGCGTGCCACTCAAGCAGCGCGGCCAGCGCGCCCTGATGCGAAGCCTGGTCGCCTTCGAGCGCAGCGTCGTGCAGCATGCCGCCGCTTGCATCGTCCACTCGCAGCCTGGGCTTGAGGCCAGTGCCCAGTCCATCGGCCTGGCCCGACCAGCGTGCAACGGGGAGCGCGCCGCCGCCCGCGGCCGCGTCGAACAGCGCGACCTTGATCGATGACGAGCCGGCATTCAACGTGAGCAGCGAATCGGTCATGAAAAGAGTGTTGAGGCGAGCCCGTTTTCTCGGAGGATCGTACAAGAAAGCTGGACAACCTTGCTAACGGCACGGGGCTTGCGGCGGCAGACTTGTCTTCGGCTTTACGGCCCCGTTCGCTTGCCCCTCAACCCGAGACAAAGGAGTTCTGCATGACCAAGCCACGATATCTTTCCAGGCTGTGGGCGCCCGCCCTGGCCGCGGCGCTGCTCAGCATTGGCGTTCTTGTGCCTCTGCACGCGGCGGCCAATACCGCAGCGTCGCAACAAGTGGCGGAGAGCAACCGCCAGTTCATTGCCGATGCGTTCACGCAGTGGCAGCAAGGCGGCAAGACCTTCTTCCAGGACGTGCTGTCGCCCGACGTGGTGTGGACCATCAAGGGCACCAGCCCCGTGGCCGGCACCTACCGCGGCCGGCAAGACTTTCTCGACCGTGCGGTAAAGCCGTTTGCCGACCGGTTGTCGGCGCCCATACGCCCCGTGGTGAAAGACATCTGGGCCAACGGCAACGACGTGGTCGTGCATTGGGACGGCACCACCACCGCGGCCGACGGCGTGCCCTACAGCAACAGCTATGTGTGGATCTTCCGCATGAAGGACAGGCGCGCGAGCGAGGTCATCGCCTTTCTCGACCTGGCGCCTTACGACGACGTGCTCCGGCGAGTGCCCGTCCCAAAGTAGGCGACCCTACGGCCTTGCAGGAGCCGGATACGCCTGCTGGATGAGCACGCGCAGCGTATCCGCCACGCCATGCCGGCCGCCGCGGCGCCAAGCCAGGTGCAGCTCGACGTCGAAGCCGCTCGCATCGTGCAGCGGCTTGAACACCACCCCGGCATAGCGCAGCCTGTGCGCGGAGTGCGGCACCACCGCCACGCCCACGCCCGCGTTCACCAGCGACAGTATCGAGTGCGTGTGGCTCAGCGTTTGCACCACTTCGGGCGCGACACCTTCGGCGCGCAGCCTTCCGGCCACCAACTCATAAAGGTAGCGCGACTCCGACGGGCAGAACTCGATGAAGGCCTGCCCTTCGAGCGCACCGAGCGGTATCGATTCAAGCTGCGCCAACGGGTGCTCCGCGGGTATCGCGAGCACAAAGGGCTCGCGGAATATGGCGGCCGATTCGGTAAAGCTGCGCGGCGCAAATGGCCGCACGATGCCCAGCTCGATGCGGTCGGCGCCAATGGCCTCGATCTGGTCGGCGGTCTGCATTTCGCGCAGCATCACCTGCACGTCTGGCAACCGGGCGCGCACCGTGGCCAACAGCTGCGGGAGCATGGTGAAGCTGGCCGCGGGAATGAACCCCATGGTCACGCTGCCGGCATCGGCGCGCATGGCGCGGCGCGCGGCCAGCGTGGCGGCCTGGCTGCGGCGCAGGATGTCTTCGGCCTCTCGCAGAAACACCTCGCCGGCGGGCGTGAGCCGCACGCTGCCGCCCGCACGCTCGAGCAGCAGCACGCCCACTTCATGCTCCAGCAACTGGATCTGCCGCGTGAGCGGCGGCTGCGTCATGTTCAGCGATGCGGCGGCGCGGCCGAAATGCAGTTCGGTGGCAACGGCCACAAAGCAGCGGAGTTGGGTGAGCTGGAACACGATTCAAATCTTGAATGGCGGCATCCCATGTATGGATTGGACGCTGTTGCCGGTGGCTCCTAGAGTAGCCGTTCTCCGCGCTTCATCCATTTTCCAATCCTGTATTCGACATGAGTTCTTTCCAAGGCCGCGCGTTGCGCGAGGCACTCAACGGCATCTCCGGCATTCTGGTGACGCCCTTCGACGCCAGCGACGCCATCAGCGTTGCACCGCTCAAGCCGGTGGTCGACCGTGCCGTGCAGGCCGGCGTGCATGTGCTGGTTGCCAACGGCAACACCAGCGAGTTCTACGGCCTGCAGGCGCATGAGGCCGAGCGCATGGTGCATGCCACAGCCGAATGCATTGCGGGCCGCGTGCCCCTGTTGGCCGGCGTGGGCCGCAGCGTTCATGAAGCCTGCGCCCTGGCGCGCGCCTCGCGCGAGGCCGGCGCCGACGCGCTGATGGTGCACCAGCCGCCTGACCCTTTTGTTGCGCCGCGCGGCGTGGTGGCGTACCTGCGAAAGATCGCGGACGCGGCCGATGGCCTGCCGATGGTGCTGTACCTGCGCAACGAGAACATCGGCCTGGCCGCCATCGAGGAGCTGTGCCGCATTCCCGAGATCGTGGGCGTGAAGTGGGCTTCGCCCACGCCGCTGGTGCTGGCCGAGGCCATGCGCCGCACCGTCGACCGCAAGCTGGCCTGGGTGGGCGGCCTGGCCGAGGTGTGGGCGCCGCCCTTCTATGCCGTGGGCGCGCGCGGGTTTACCTCGGGCCTCATCAACGTGCTGCCGGAGCGCTCGGTGGCCATCTACAACGCGCTCGAAGCGGCCGACCATGCGTTGGCCATGCGCCTCATCGGCGAGATGCTGCCCTTCGAAGAGCTTCGCGCCCAGGAAAACAACGGCACCAACGTGACCGTGGTGAAGACCGCACTGCAGTTGATGGGCAACGACTGCGGCGCGACCCGTCCGCCTTCGGCATGGCCGTTGACGGAGCACCAGCACCGGCAGCTGCATGCGCTCATGTCGGGCTGGAACCTGCTGCGCTGATCTCTTCGGGCAGTGCGCGGATTCGAAGTTGCCGCTCTCTCTTTCTCCATAACTATTAAGGACAAACCAATGAACCATCGCCGATCGCTCCTGGCACTTGCCATGCTCCTTCCGCTCTGCGGCGCCGCCAGTGCTCAGAACTTTCCCGCGCGGCCCATCACCATCGTGGTGGGCTCCAGCGCCGGCAGTGCCACCGACGGGTTGGCACGCGCCATTGGGCTGGAGCTGACCAAGGAAACGGGCCAGCCCGTGATCGTCGACAACCGGGCGGGCGCCTTCGGCGGCATTGCGGCGCAGTTCGTCGCGCGTGCCCAGCCAGACGGCTACACGGTGTTCATGACCACCAACACCACGCAGTCGGCCAACCCCCACCTGCAGAAAAAGCTCTCGTACGACCCCATCAAGGACTTCGCGCCGGTGTCGCTGCTGACCAAGGGCTATCAGCTGCTGGTGGTCAACCCGCAGGTCAAAGCCAACAACGTGGCCGAACTGATTGCCGCCGCCAAGGCCGCGCCGGGCAAGCTCAACTATGGCTCGGGCAGTTCGTCCGCGCAGGTGGCCACCGAGTTGTTCCAGCAGATGACGGGCACCAAGTTCAACTACGTGCCCTACAAGGCCAACCCGCCGGCAGTGCTCGATCTGGTGGCGGGCCAAACCGACCTGATGATTGCCGACCTTGCCACCACCCTGCCCCACGTCAAGGCGGGCAAGCTGCGCGCACTGGGCGTGAGCAGCCCCAAGCGCCTGCCGCTGGTGCAGGGCGTTCCGGCCATTGCCGAATCGCTGCCCGGCTACGAGTTCGGCTACTGGAACGCGCTCTACGCGCCTGCCGGCACGCCGGCCCCGGTGGTGCAGCGGCTGAATGCGCTCATGCACCGCGCCATCGAAACGCCCGCGGTGCAAAAGCTCGTCGAACAGGCCGGCATGGAGGCTGCGCTCTCCACGCCCGATGAACTGGCGCGCTTCCAGCTGGCGGAGCTCAGCCGCTGGGGGCAGATCATCAAGACCGCGGGCATCGCTGCGGAATAGGCAGCACTACCTGTTCAGGCCGGTTGCTCGTGCAGCGGGCCTGTGTACTCACCCCGGGCCGGGTAGTCGTTCTTGATGACGAAATCCAGCGCCTGCACCATCTCCGCGAAGTTGGGGCGCACAAAGGGCATCGACTGCACCGAGAGGTAGTAAACGGTGTTGTCGGGCCTGACGAGAAACAAGCCTGGCTCCGAAAAAAGCGGCGGCTCCTTGATGCCGATGGACGTCTTGCCGCGAGACGCCGAAACGTACAGGCCCCACTCCCTGGCCTTCAAAAGCGAAAGCCCGAAGCCGATGCGCAAGTTGGCGGCGCCGATCTTCTCGGCCATGGCGCGTGCGCGTTCTTCGCCGTCCGAGCTGATGGCAATGGTGCTGACGCCGCGCTCGGCGAATGACGGGGTCAGCCGCTCCAGCTCCTTCAGATAGGTGGCGCAAATCGGGCAATGCAGGCCCCGGTAGAAGCACAGCAGCGTCATTCGCTCGGGTGCGTCGTCGGCCAGGCGAAAGGGGCCGCCGGCGAGGGTATCGACCACGAGTTCCGGGGCTTGTTGGCGGGGGGTCAGCATGTGGGTGTTCCTTTGAGGTGGTTGCAAACGAGCCTCAAAGATCGCATGCTTGCGATCATGAAGAGTCCAGATTCCATGATTCAAAGTCCAAAGCCAGCCAAGGCCGACCGTCTTGCGGCGTTCATCGAGGTGTTCAAGCTGCGGGTTGCCGTGCTCGCCGAGCCTCTCACGCGCGGGCCGGTGTTGCTGCTGGCGGGCGAGGACGAAATGGACGGTAAGGCCGGTGCCCGGGTCGTCTTTCGGCTGCATGGCTTCAGCGCGTTGCCGCCTGATGTGCGTGTTGCAGCCCATGTCGATTTCGACAACGACACCAACCCGCTGATGAGCGCCATGCCCGACGAGATATCGGTGCCGCTGAAGGAGTCGCTCGCGCTGGAGGCCACCGCGAAGGCGTTTCTTTCGGAGGCCATTGAAAGCCGCTGCGGCCGCAGCGCAGCCCTGAACCGCCTGGCCGAAGTGCTCATGCTGATGGTGCTGAGAAGCGCGATCGACACCGGTGCGCAGAAGCCCGGTCTGCTTGCCGGGCTTGCGCACCCCGCGCTGCATCGCGCGCTGGTGTCGATTCACGAGGCGCCGTCGCGGCAATGGACGGTGGACGACCTGGCGGACCGAACGGCCATGTCCAGGAGCGCATTCATGTCGGCGTTTCGCGCGACGGTGGGTATGACGCCGATGGCGTACCTGAGCTCCTGGCGGCTCACGCTGGCGCGCCGGCACCTGGCGGCCGGAGACGCCGTGAAGCTGACGGCGCGGCGGGCCGGCTTCGGGAGCGCCGCGGCTTTTTCGAGGGCGTTCTCCAGGGCGTATGGGCACGCGCCGGCCGAGTTGAAGCGCGCCGCCAGCGCTTGACAATACCGCCGCATTCTCCCAATACTCAACCCAACGGTTAACTATTGGATGAGAGGACACCCCGCATGAAATACCAGGGAAGCTGCCACTGCGGCCGCATCAAGTTCGAGGCCGAGGGCGAGATCACCTCGGCCCTGTCGTGCAATTGCTCCATGTGCCAGCGCAAGGGCACGCTGATGTGGTTTGTGCCGCGCGGCAACATGCAGCTGCTCACGCCCGAAGAAGACACCAGCGTCTACCTCTTCAACAAGCACGTGATCAAGCACCGCTTCTGCCCCGAGTGCGGCATTCATCCCTATGGCGAAGCCAAGGCCCCGTCGGGCGAGCCGATGGCGGCCATCAATCTCCGTTGCATCGAGGGCATCGACCTGCAGGCGGTTCCTGTCACGCAGTTCGACGGACGATCGGTATAGGCGCGGGCTGGCTCGGCGCGTGCGTCAGCGTGAAGAGCCCCACATCGACCCGTCCCGACAGAAAGCCCGCCTCGCAGTAGCAGAGGTAGTACTCCCACAGCCGCTTGAACGAGGCGTCGAAGCCCAGCGGCTCGATGGTCGGCCATGCCGCAAGAAAGCGGTGCCGCCATTCGGCGAGCGTGGCCGCGTAGCTGGGGCCGAACGATTCGGCGCATTCCAGCGCAAGGCCCGCACGCGCGGCCTCTGCCCCGAGCGCGCGCACCGTCGGCAGCATCCCGCCCGGAAAGATGAAGCGCTGAATGAAGTCGGGGCTGCGGCGGTATTGCTCGAAGTGCTCGCCCGCAATGGTGATGACCTGAACCACCGCCGTGCCGCCCGGCGCCAGGCTCTCGCGCAGTGTGTCGAAGTACACCGGCCAGTAGCGCTCGCCCACGGCTTCGAGCATCTCGATGGACACGATGCGGTCGTAGCGGCCCTGCACGTCGCGGTAGTCCTGCAGGCGCAGGTCGATCTGCGCCGACAGCCCCTCTTCCTGCACGCGCTGCTGCGCATGCGCGAGCTGTTCAGAAGACAGCGTGAGGCCCGTGACCTGCGCCCCGTTTCGCCGCGCCAGCGCGAGTGCGAGTGCGCCCCAGCCGCATCCGATTTCGAGCACCGAGTCGCCGGGCGACGGTGCAAGCAGCTCGGCAATGCGGTCGATCTTGGCCGCCTGCGCCTCTTCGAGCGATTCGCCGCCCGTGGCGTACAGCGCGCTCGAATAGATCAGGTCGGCATCGAGCCACTGGGCGTAGAACGCATTGCCCATGTCGTAGTGGAACGAGATGTTCTGCCGGCTGCCGCGGCGCGTGTTGGCGCGCATGCGGTGAACGGCGCGGCCGAACCATTTCGCGGGCAACGAGGCTTGGAAGACGCGGCCCCAGCCGGCCTCGTTGCGAATGCCGAATTCGAGCAGCGCCGTCAAGTCATGGGTCGACCAGTCGCCATCGCGGTAAGACTCGGCAAGGCCGATGTCGCCTCGCAGCAGCATGCGCGCGAGCGGCCGCCAGCGGTGCAGCCTGATGGCGGCATGCGGGCCGGCCGCCGCGCCGCGGCCTTCCACGCGCTCGCCATTGGGCAGTTCCACGGAAATGGCGCCGCAGTGCACGCTGCGCAGCAGGCGCGCCAGCAGCCGGCGCAGCGGCCGACGAATCCAGGACGTTGGAGCAAGCCCCACGGGCGAGCCGAGTGCCGCAGCCTCGAGGCCGCTGGACGTGGAAGAAGTTGAATTGCTCATGAGTCCTTGGTTCCAGCAATGGTGACCGGCTTCGCAGGTGCGGGTGGGCAAGAGCGGAAGCGCGCGCCCTTCACCCACAGCCGCAGCGCCTCCCAGTGAATGGCGGCGATGACCTTGAAGGTCAGCAGCGGATGGGAGAAAAAGGCCAGCGCAAGCGACGCATCGCCCAGCGGGCGCCGCCGCGCATCCAGGCTCGCGGAAAGCACTGCGCCTTCCGCATCGCGCGCGGTAATGCCGATGCGTAGCCCCTTGCGCTCCGCATCAGGTGGCTCGACGCGAAAGTCGTAGCGCATGTCGAGATCCAGAAACGGCGACACATGAAAGTGCTTGGCGCACTGCTGCGCAATGCGTTCGCCGTGGCGCTCCGCCTCGTCTACCGGAATCAGGTAGCTGTGGCGCTGGCCGAAGGTGTTGCTCACCTCGTAGAGCACGGCCTGCAGGCCACCGCCCTCCGGGTGGCCGCAAAAGTACACACTGAGCGGATTGAACGCATAGCCCAGGATGCGCGGCATGCTGAGCAGGTGGATGGCGCCGCCCGTGCGCAGGCCCGCGGCATCGAGCTGCCGTTCCACATACCCGCGCAGCGCCATGCCGTCGCCCGCGCCGTAGTCACTTTCATGCAGGCTGAACAGGTTGAAGCGGTTGAATGAAAAGAGCCGCAGCCTGCGCGAAAGCGCCGGCAGTTCGTCGACGTCCACCAGCAGCGAGAACACGCGGTAGCCCAGCCGGTGGCGCGCCGGGCGCAGCCGCTGGTGCGTTACGCGGCCAAGATAGAGGGCGGAGCCTTGCTTCAAGCAGCCTCCGCCGCAGCGGTGGGACGCAGCTTGATGCGGCCCGATTCGTTCGGCACAGTCCACGGGCGGCGCAAGCCGCCCAGCGCCTCGGCTACGGCCAGGCCGGCCTGCAACCCGTCTTCATGGAAGCCCGATCCGAAGTAGGCCCCGCAGAACCAGGTGCGGCGCTGCCCCTGCAGCGACCAGAGTTCGTCCTGCGCACGCATGGCGGCCGAGTTGAACACCGGGTGCTCGTACACCTCGCTGCCGATCAAATGCTCGCGCGCCGGCTCGTGCACGGGGTTGAGGGTAAGAAAGAGCGGCGTGCTTTCCGGAATGCCCTGCAGCCTGTTCATCCAGTAGGTCACGCACAAGGCGCCCCCTCGGCTGCGGTCGGCCATGTAGTTCCAGCTGGACCACACCGCGCGCCGGTGAGGCATGAGGCTCGGGTCGCTGTGCAGCACCGCGCGGTTGCGGCTGTAGCCGAAGGCGCCGAGCAGCCGTGTTTCGGCGCTGCTTGCGTCCGGCAGCAGGCGCAGCGCCTGGTCGGCGTGCGTGGCCAGCACCACATGGTCGAACCGCCTCGGCGCGCCTCCGCCTTCGGTCAGCACAAGAACGGAGTCGGCCTCGCGCCGCACCTGCACGGCGGCAGTGTCCAGCCGCAGCCGGTCGCCCATGCCGTGGGTGAGCCGCTGCACGTAGCGCACGCTGCCGCCCGCCACGGTGCGCCACAGCGGCCGGCCGCCAAGATTGAGCAAGTGGTGGTTCTCGCAAAAGCGAACGAAGGCCTCGGTCGGGTAGTCGCCGATGCGCGCGGCGGGGGTCGACCAGATGGCCGCCGCCATCGGGTACAGGTGGTCTTCCCTGAAGGCCTGGCCGTAGCCTCGGGCGTCGAGGTAGCAGTCCAGAGGCAGCAGGCCGTAGTGCGCCGCATCGCCCGGCGCCCGCCGGTAGAAGCGCACCAGGTCGTACAGCATCGACCAGAAGCGCGGGCTCGCCAGGTTGGCACGTTGCGCGAACAGTCCGCCCAGGCCGCTGCCCGAATATTCGAGCGCGCCGTTGTCCAGGCTCACCGCAAACGACATCTCCGCAGGCTGCGTTGCCACGCCCAGGTGCGCGAACAATGCCGTGAGGTTCGGGTAGGCCGATTCGTTGTAGACGATGAAGCCGGTGTCGACCGGGGTCACCCCCGCCCCGCTCGCGACCTGCACGGTATTGCTGTGGCCGCCGGGCCGGCTGTCGGCCTCGTACAGCGTGACCCGGTGCCGCTGAGACAGCAGCCAGGCGGCCGAAAGCCCCGAAATGCCGCTGCCGATGACCGCAATATCGAGCGCCGGCCCGCCAGGAGCCTGGATGTGCGGCGCGGGCGTATCGGAGGCTGCTGCAATCGTCATGGGGGCTCCGGAAAAGAAGATGTGCCAACTTGTACGCGGCCAGCGCCGGTTTGGATTTGCCCCTATTACAAAGAACCGCTGTGATCTAATGCCGCCGGCGGTGCGTAAGAGCAGCATGAACACCGTCCGACAAACCACGGCACCGGTCTCCTCGCGCGTTCGACCGCGAGCGCCTTGGCTGTCGATCGTGACACTGCATCAAGGCCGGGACGCGATGCCGACAAGCGAAGAACTCAACAACCTGGCCCAGGCAGTGGCCCGCAACGGCGACCGGCAAGCCTTTGCCGCGCTGTTCAAGCATTTCGCGCCGCGCGTAAAGTCTTACCTGATACGGCTCGGCACCTCCGAAGGGCTGGCCGAGGAACTGGCGCAGGAAGCCATGGTGAGCGTCTGGCGCAAGGCGCCGAGCTTCGACCCCGCCCTTGCCAATGTTTCGACCTGGATCTTCACCATTGCGCGCAACCTGCGGGTGGACCATTTCAGGCGCATTGGCAACCGCACGACCGATGCGGAGGAGCTCGACGGCGACGACATGCCCGACACGCTTCCCCAGCCGGACGAACTTTTGCTGACGCGGCAGCGCGAAGCCGGCGTGCGCGCGGCCATGGCGCAATTGCCCGACGAACAGGCGCAGGTGCTGCGCCTTTCCTTTTACGAGGAGCAGCCGCACTCGCAGATTGCAAAGGCGCTGGGCCTTCCGCTCGGCACCGTCAAGTCGCGCGTGCGCCTGGCCGTTCGCCATTTGCGGCGGCTGCTCGATGGACTCGAACCATGACGACGATTCAACATCACCCAGACGACGAGTTGCTGCTGGCCCATGCGGCGGGCAGCCTTGACCGCGGCCATTCGGTGGTCGTTGCCAGCCATGTCGAGAACTGCGCGCATTGCCGCGAACGCATGCGCGTGTTCGAGGCCGTGGGCGGCGCGCTGCTGGACGAACTGCCGCCCGCAACCATGGCACCCGATGCGCTCGCGCGCACGATGGCGGCCATCGACGCATCGCCCAAACCCCTTGCCGTGCCCGCGCAGGCGCCCCACCCCGTGCTTCCGCCCGGCATGACCTGGCCGCGCTCGCTTGCGGGGTGCCCCGCCACGCGCTGGCGCTGGCTGGGCCCGGGCATGCGCTGGAGCCGCGTGACCCTGCCCGACGATCCGGCGGCGAACGTCTTTCTGCTGCGCATTGGCGCGGGCAAGAACCTGCCGATGCACACGCACAGCGATTCCGAGCTCACGCAGGTGCTCTACGGCACCTTCCACGACGGGCGCGCGCTGTTCGGCCCGGGCGACTTCGACGAGGCGGACGGCAGTTTTCACCACCAGCCGGTGGTGCAGGCGGGCGGTGAATGCATCTGCCTTGCCTCGGTGCGCGGCCGGGTGCTGTTCAACGGGGTGGTGGCACGCACGCTGGGCGCGCTGGTGGGCATGTAGCGGGCCGCGTCAGCGGCTCACAGCCAAAGTCACCTTGGCCGCCACTGCAGCCGAAACCGCGGTGACGAAAGTGCCCCAGCACAGGTCGGCGATGGTCACGGTCCATGACCAGTCTTTCAGCGTGGCCTGGTTGGTCAGGTCGTAGGTGGCGTAGGCCATGAGCCCGAGCAGCGCACCCAGCCCCAGCGACGTGAGCCAGCGGCCGCTGCCGAGCGCGGGCGACACGGCAAACACCACCACGCCAGTCAGGTAAATCGCATAGAACGCCGCGGCCGGCCCCAGCGAAAAACGCTCCAGCATCAAATGGCCGAGCGCCGGCCGATAGAGCCGGTCGGCCATGACGGTCAGCCAGATGGCGTCGAGCACCAAAAAGACCACGGCGGACGCCGCATAGGCGATGGCGAATTGCCGGATGGACATGAATGTTTCTCTCTGTTGGTTGAATAAAAGACCGTCGCATCACTTCAGCCGATAGACCAGTTTGCGCCCACCGTCGACCATCGAGTCGAGCCCGACCCATTCGCCCTGCGCCGAATACCAGACGTCGATCGGCTGCGCCGGGCCGTCGATGCGCCAGCGCGTTGCTGCCACCTGCCGCCCGCGCACCTCGACCGTGCCGCCGCCGGCGCGGCTGACCTGCACGCTCTCGCTGCGGCCGGTCTGCGCATTGAGCAGGCGCGGCTGGCGCTGGATGGCGGGGTTCCAGTAGGCAAAGCTCATGACGCAGCCCTTGAGCGCCTGGCGGCCCGCGTCGGTGACCACGGCGAGCCCGTCGCCTTCGGCCTCGGTCCGCACGCGGCTGGCCTTGCCGTCGTCGTCTGTGGTGGCGGTCAATTCGCTCAGGCAATCTCCGCGCCATTTCTCGACGGCGCGATGGCGGTAGCGGTACACGGTGAGCCCCAGCAGCTTGACGGTAAAGCTCGCCTCGCTCACCACGCTGCGCGCCTCTTCGGTGCCACCGATGCTGAAGCGATGCTCGCCGATGGGCTTGTCGTCGAGGAACACGCTGAAGGTCGAGTCGCTTGCCGGCGCGGCGGCTGCCGACGAAACCGCAAGCGCGCAGGCAAGGCATGCCGCCGCGCGGTAGCAGGTTGTTTTCATCGTGGCTCCCCGCGCCGAGGACCGGGCACAAAGGCATTGGTGCGCGCAATGTAGTCGCGGTACGCAGGGCGCCGTTCGGCGATGTCTTTCTCGAGCAGGCTCACGCCGGACACCTTCAAGAGAAGCACCGTCATGAGCACCGGAGACACGGCGACCCACGCGCCGCCCCACCCGGCTCCAGCGATGGCCATGAGCCACAACCCCCACCAGACGCAGGCCTCCCCAAAGTAGTTGGGATGCCGCGTGTAGCGCCAGAGGCCGCGGTCCATCACCTTGCCCCTGTTCGCCGCGTCGGCCTTGAAGCGCGCCATCTGCGCGTCGCCGATGCTCTCGAACGCAACGCCGAACAGCGCCAGCCCCATGCCTGCTGCATCGAGCATGTTCAGCTCGCGCGCTGCCGACATGCCGGCGAGGAAAGGGGCAGAGACAATCCACGCCAGCACAGCCTGCAGGCCGAACACCAGGTACAGGCTCTTGAATCCGAAGTTCGGTTGGTTGCGTTCGCGGATCTGGCGGTAGCGCCGGTCCTCACCATGCCCACAGTTGCGCCAGCTGATGAAAGCGCTGAGCCGCAATGCCCACACGGTGGCGATCAGCAGCATGCACAGCCCCCGCGGCACCGCTTGCGGCGGCAGCAGAAAGAAGTACATGGCCGCCGCGGCCAGGATGCAAAGCGACCAGATGCGATCGATCAGGCTGGCGTCGCGCCGTGCCAGGCTGGCGAGCCAGGTTGCGAATGCCAGGACGGCGGTTGTCCCGAGTCCGGCCAGGGCCACCGTCATGAGGCTCGTGTTCTCACCCATGGCTCGTCTCAGGAACGCCGACGCCGTCGAAGCGAATCGAAAGCCGCACCAGCACCGGCATGAGCACCGCCCAGACCACCGCCAGCGTGAGCAGCGCGGGTTCCGGATGCACAAACTCGGCGCCGCCAAGCCGCACGCCCGACGCGAAAGACAGCGGACCGAGAACAGCACCGAGCACGCATGCCAGCCATGGCCGCGCGCGCAGCCAGCGCATCGTCACGTTCAGCGCAATGGCGAGCAGCCCCCAGAGCGCCACCAGCCAGTAAGGGGCCAGGTACGGCACGGGCTGCCCGGACGGATAGACCACATGGCCCTGCAGGACGACCGCCGTCTCGATGACGAACCCCACGGCGCAAGCCACCGCCACGAGCCGCGCTTCGCGTGCCGGCCGGGCGGAAACGAGAAGGTGCCACCCGACGGCCGCCGCAACGCACGCCGTGCCCGCGAGCGGCAACTGGTGCGCCGCGCCCAGCACGGCCGCAAACCATGCGAGCTGGAACACGGCCAGGTTCGACAGCTGGACGGCGCGCGTGGGCCCGTTCATGCGCGCCGCTCGAAAAGGTAATGGCTCACCCACCACCTCTGGCCGCTCTCATAGCCGAAAAGCTCGGCCACCGACATGAAGAAGAGCCGCCAGCGCATCCACCACAGTTCGGCGTCGGCGCCGTAGGTTCTTCTGAAGAGCGGAAACAGCATCATGCGGCGCCCGTCCATGTTGGTGAGCCACGCTTCGGCGGTGCGCTGGTAGTGGGTGCCGTCCCAGCGCCATTGGCGCAGCACCCGCAGGTCGTCCTGGCAGCGCAGCGCCAGGCTGTCGCCCGGCATCATGCCGCCCGAGAAAAAATGGCGGCTCATCCAGTCGCTCGCATCGCGTTCCTCGAAGGCGTAGGGCGCATCGCGGTGCGCAAACACATGCATGAAGAAGCGGCCCTCGGGCCGCAGCCACCGCGCCACGTTGGCAAAGGCGCGCGGCCAGTTGCGCAGGTGCTCGAACATCTCGACCGAGACGATGCGGTCGAACCGGTCGGCCGTGTAGAACTCGTTGAAGTCGCGTGTGACGACGCGAACGTTGTGCAGCCCGCGCCGCGTGGCCTCCACCTCGATGTATTCACGCTGCGACTGCGAGTTGGACAGCGCCGTGATGCGGCTCGCGGGGTAGCGCTCGGCCATCCACAACGTGAGCGAACCCCAGCCGCAGCCGAGCTCGAGCACGTCCTGCCCGTCGCGCAGGTCCGCGCGCTCGCAGGTGGCCTCCAGCGCGGCCGATTCGGCCTGCATCAAGGTCTTTGCGCCTTCGGGCCAGAAGCAGCTGCTGTACTTGCGGTGATGCCCCAGCACGGCACCGAAGAAACCGGCCGGCACTTCGTAGTGCTGTTCGTTGGCTTTCTCGGGCAAGGGCGCCAGCGTGGCGGCGCGCATCTCGCGCAGAAAAATTTCCGTGAGCTCGGCGGTTTCTTCCGCGGCGCCGCCTTCGAGCTCGGCCAGCCGGGCCCTCAGCAGGCGCCGGATGCCCAGCCGCACGAGAGTGTCGGGCACCAGGCCCCGCTCGACCGAGCGAATGGCGGCTTCAGTGGTTTGCGGCATGCGCGTGAATCCTTGTTCGCGGCGGCGGAAAGTGCCGCCTGCCGCTATACGCGGGAATCCTCGGGTTGGATCTGCAGCCGCGCGGGGAAACTGAAACAATGCAGCCACCATGGACGGCCTCGATCTCATCAAAACATTCCGCGAAGTGGCGTTCCGGCGCAGCTTCTCCCGTGCAGCCATTTCGCTGGGCATGTCGAAAGCCACGGTCAGCCGCTATGTGGCCGAGCTCGAGGAGCGCAGCGGCGTTCGGCTGCTCAACCGCTCCACCCGTTCGCTGAGCCTGACAGATGCGGGGCAGGTGCTGCTCGACCGCAGCGCCGAGCTGGTGGCCATGGCGGAGAACACGCTGAACGACCTGCAGGCCCATGGCTCGCACCCGCGCGGCCGCCTGCGCATGAGCGCGCCGCACGGGCTGATTGCGGGCTGGCTGTCCGACGTGATTGCCGAATTCATCAAGCTCTACCCCGAGGTGTATGTGAGCCTGGTGTTCACCAACAGCGAGATCGACCTGATCGAGGAGGGCATCGACATTCACCTGACTGGCGGGCGCATCGACGACATGAACCTGATCGTGCGGCGGCTGGTGCCGTTCGACATGGTGGTGTGCGCAAGCCCCGGCTATTGGGCGCAGCGCGGCATTCCCAAGGTGCCCGAGGACCTGGCCCGCCACGACGTGCTGAGCTATTCGGCAAAGCCCACCACCCACCTGCCTTTCGAAACCAAGGGCAAGCCGGTCGAGGTGCAGGTGCACAGCCGCATGGAGGCCAACGACGCGGTTGCGCTCATCGAGCTGGCGCTGCGCGGCGCGGGCGTGGCCTATGTGCCCGAGCCGCTGGCGCAGTCGCACCTGGAGCGCGGCGCGCTGGTGCCGGTGCTGCGCGAGCACATGCCGAAGGACCATTGGCTTTACGCGGCCTATTCGCAGCGCCGGCACAACAGCGCCGCCATGCGCGCGATGCTCGACTTTCTCGAGCAGTCGATGGGGCCGGCCGGCGAGCCGCCGGTGCTGCCGCCCATTCCGCCGCTGACGGCGGTGGTGCCGACCGCATGCAACCTTTCGGTGCCGCGCAAGGCTGCCGGCGCTCCCGCGCCTGTGGCCAAAAAGAACAAGTCGCCGGCCGAAGAAGAATTGCTGAACCCTTTCTTCGGACGCTGAGCGGGCTGCAGTCGTGTTGCAATCGCATGTTTTCAACGTGCAGGCAGCCGACGCATGACGACCTCTTCTTCCCCTTCGCCTTCTTCTTCCCTTCTGGTTCGCGCTCCGGTGCCGGAAGACTACGCCGGCTGGAAACCGCTATGGGACGGCTACAACGCCTTCTACGAGCGCGAGGGCCCCACGGCGCTGCCGGAAGAGATCACGCGGGTAACGTGGCAGCGCTTCTTCGACGCCTACGAGCCGGTGCATGCGCTGGTGGCCGAGCGCGATGGCCGGCTGGTGGGGCTGACGCACTACCTCTTTCACCGCAGCACCACGCGCATCGAGCCGAACTGCTACCTGCAGGACCTGTTCACGCTGCCTTCGGAACGCGGCCGCGGCGTGGGGCGCCAGCTGATCGAAGGCGTGTACGCGCATGTGAAGCGCGTGGGCGCGCACCGCGTGTACTGGCAGACGCACGTCACCAACACCGCGGGCCGCATGCTCTACGACAAGATGGCCTCGCACGACGGATTCATCGTGTACGGCACGCTCGTCTGATCGGCTGAAAGTCAGTACTTGATGGTGACGCCGGCTTTCACGCCGTTGTTGTTCTTGCCGTCGCTCAGCACGCCGCCCGTGAGCGACACATTGCCGCCGGTGCTCGCACCCAGCGAGTAGGTCGGCCGCGGCGTGGAGGTGTCGGTGCCTATGTAAGTGCCGCTGCCGTCGGGCCGCTCCACGCCAATGGTGGCGCCCTTGGTGTAGGCCGAGGTTTCGGTGGGGTTGACGTTCGGCGCCACGTAGATGGTGCCCTTCTCGTCGCTGTCGACCGGCACCCTCACGGGCTCCGCCGCTGCAGTAACGGCCGCGCACCACGCGGCCACGCTCACGCTTGCAAAGATCCATTTGCTCATGGCCCCATCCTGCGGGCTCGGCGGCGCCGCGCCTGTAGGACGAGAGGCAGGCCTGCCCGCATCGGCAGGCGATTTGTCATGGTTCGCACCAGCACGCGCGGGGCGTTTGTCTCCCCGGAAAAGGGGCGCACCGCTCATGTCCGCATGTGACGCAATTTTTACATTGGCTCCACGGCAAAAAAACGCTTGCAGTCCGGTCCGGACACCAGGCGACGCCTCCGTTGGCAGGTCACCGGGGGAACACGCCGCCAAAAGGTAGAGCCATGAACAGAATTTTTCGAACCCTCTGGAATCCTTCGCTCGGCGCATGGGTGGCGGCACCCGAAGTTTCGCGCGGCCACGCCCGGCCAGGCCGCGGCGGCGGCAATGTCGAAGGACGCAGCCGCGCAGGCCCGATGGCCGACCTCCGCCTGCACGCCATCGCCCTGTCTGTGCTGCTGCTGGGCGCAGCCCTGGCCCTGCCCGCGGGCGCGGCCGGCGGTACCGGTGGCCAGCCCGTGGGTGACACCACCCTGCACGCTGGCGACGGCGGCAGCGACGGCCAGGGCGGCACCGGCGGGCTCAACGACACCAGCGTCAACGCCCGCGGCGGCGACGGTGGCGCCTCCACCGAGAGCGGCCCCAGCGCTGGCAGTGCCGCCGACATCGGCAGCTTCGTCGGCGCCACTCCCGGCGCGGGCGGTGCCGCCGGTGCCTCCACCACCGAGCTCTCGCCCGGTGTGTGGCAGGGCGACGCCGGCATCGCCGGCCAATCGCAGGCCAGCGGCAACGGCTATGGCGGCGGTGGCGGAGGCGGCCAGATCGGCAACGCCATGAGCCCCGCCACCACTGCGGCCAGCTTCTCCGCCACCGGCGGTGCGGGCGGTGCCGGCGGTAACGGCTACTGGGCCGCGGGCGGTGGAGGCGCAGGCGGCCACGGCGCCACGCTGCTCGACCCCCTCGCCGATGTCGCTGCCAGCGGCGTCTTCACCGGCGGTGCCGGCGGCGCGGGCGGCGATGCCTTCTCCCAGGCCGGCGGCGGCGGCAGCGGCGGCAGCGGGCTGTGGCTGCGCAGCGCCAC